>JBGSWY010000234.1:0-5177 GCA_041751715.1 Burkholderiaceae bacterium | reverse complement strand
ACGCCGATCTCCAGCGCATCGATCGAATCCAGACCGAGACCCTCGACGAACAGCGGCGCGGCCGGATCGATATCTTCCGCGCGCATGTCCTCCAGCCCGGTGCAGTCGATGATCAACTGCGCGATTTCATGTTCAAGCGGGTCCACGGCGAGCGAGCTCCTTTGCATACAGCGCCTGCAGATGTGCGGTCAGACGGCGCGCGCCGAGCGACACGCTGCGATGGCCGCGCATGAACTGCGCCGGGTCGATCGTAGCGTGCCGCACGACGCGAACCCGTGGCCGCACTTTCGGCGCCAGCCACCAGCGGCTGTGCTTGGTCAGCAGCGGCTCCGAGAATTCGACCGTGACCGGAATCACCGGGCATCCGGAACGCACCGCAATCTGCGCCGCACCGCGCCGCAGATTGATTGCGCCGTCGGCCCCCGTGCGCGTGCATTCGGGAAACAGCACCAGCGATTCGCCGGCCGCGAGGCGGGCACGGCACTCATCGATCAGCGCCGGCGCCTCGGTATTGACGACGTAATTCGCGCCGGCAATGGCGCCAGAGGTAAACGGGCTAATCTGCAGCGAGCGCTTGGCGACCACGGCGACGCCATCCATATGCGCCAGCAAAATGAGCGCGTCGATCAACGAGGGATGATTCGCCACGATCAAGGTGCCGGGCGCTACCCGGTGGTCAAGCCCGATGATTTCGACATCGATCAATCGCAACGTCTGCATGCTGCCGATGTAGCCGCGCAGCGCGGACTGCACGCTGCGTCGCAGGCGCTCGGCGCGGCGCACCGGATCGCGCACAGCGAGCCTGGCCAGCGGTAGCACCAACGCACTCATCAGCGCGCCGCACACGCCGAACACCGCAAGCAAGGCGACTTGCCCGATCGATCGCGCGGCACGATCGAGCGCTGCTGCCATCAGGCGGCGCGCCGGCCGGCGCTGCGGCCGCAACCTTCCGTCACGCGTGAGTTCGGCGCGCTCGGACAGGATCACTGCCATTGCATTCCCCCTGTGCTGGCGTTCATTGCGACCTGCATCCAAGGGCATGCGCCATCAGACCGCCTCCCACTGCAATTCGACCGGATTGTAAGTCCCGGTTATCAAGTCGAAAACGCCGGTAAGCGGCGGAGTTGCAACGCCCGCGGCGGCGAGATGACAGCCTTCCCACACCGCGTACCAGACATCGGCGAGCGCCCGCCGACCGGCCTTAAGCCGTGCTTCGGCCGCCACCCAGGCCCGCAGGACGCTCGCGGAATCGTTCGCAGCCGTGGCCGGCATGCCCATCAGCGCAGCTGCCGCGCGGGCATCCCGCAACGTTCGAATGGATTCGATATCGACACCGACCGGCTCGCGCGCCACGATCACTGCGCCCGCGTCGGCGCTGTGCGCGATGCTGGCATATGCCGGCGTGCTTGCAGCGAGCCGCAGCCGGCCATCGGTTTCGACATCGATCGTCACATCGTCGAAACGCGCAGAGTTCAGCAATCGACGCAGCACCGAATGGCCGACCAGGAACTGATCGCGCCGCAACGGACGTTGAATCCGGGCCAGCCGCGCGTGCTCGGTCGGCGTCAACCGATCGATCTGTTCGGCCTGCCAGGAAGAGGGTAGCGGCGACCCAAAGCGAATCAGCCCCAACATGGCCGCGCCGGGCATCGCAATGGCGAGCGCGTTTGCCATTGGACGATCGGCTATTCAGCAGCAAGGACTACGCTGGCACGGCCGCTTAACACCGTAGTGCCGCCCGCGCGCAGCTCGAAGCGATACGCGACCTGCTGCCCCGATCGGAAGTCGCAGATCGCCTCGATGCAGAGCGGGGCGGCGCATCGATCGAGGCGCTCGACCGTCCAATGCAGATCCGAGGCTGCGACCAGATAGCCATGGCGCGCACCTTGCGCGTCGTTGGGCGCCAGCAGCGCTCCATGAATCGCCATGGCCTGCGCACCGTATTCCAGCCCGCACACGATCGACAGCACACCATGTTCGGCCAGCGGATGATCGGCGGCTCGGTGCGAATCGCTTTCGCAGATGATTCCGTGATCGTCGTAGGAAACGATGCGATCGATCAATCGCATGCGGCCGGCATGCGGCAGCAACTGTTCGATCGGCGGCGTCAACACGGCGCCGCGTGCACCCGCAGGGCGCGACCATTGCCTTGACGCAGCACCACTTCGCTCGACCCGGACTGCGCCAGAGCCGCGAACAGCGGCAGCAGACGCGCGGTCGGATTGCCGAGGCGAGCCGCTTCGAGCGCAGTGTCGGCGAGCGATGTATCGGCCGCGTCATTGGACGCATCGGTCAGGATCAGTTGCGGGCCGGTCGACGCACCATCCGGCGGCGCCAGGACCAGTGCGAGCGCCCACGCATCGAGCGTCGGCCGCGCTTCGCACAGCGGGAACGGGTATGGCAGGTCATAACAAACCATCAGCACAGGCGTTCGATCGGCAGTCGCCTGCACTGCCGCTTCGAGCAACGCCGCAGCGGCGGTGCCATCGAACGCACAGAGGCTGGTCACCGCGCAATGACTCGCCACTGCAATGCTGTAGTAGCCCGAGGCGGCGTTGTGCACCGAGTTATGAAATTTGGTCGGCGAAATCTGGTAGTCGCCCGCTGCGAGCATCGCGCAGATGTCATGGATGATGTCGGGATTTCCGGAGCTGCTGCCGAATACGGCCGGCACCCTAGTCGCGTCGACCTGCGCATGAGTCAGCGCCTGGTGCGCAGCGGTCAGCGCGATGCGGGTCGATGGCGTTGCACGGCGGCGCTCAGCTGCGGGCAGCAGGCTGCTGGGCGGCGCAACGTTGTCGCTGCGAACATAGGCCGCCGATCCGGACAGCACGCCACGCGCTGTCGCCCAATCGGCAAGCCCCGGCCCATGAACGCCGATTCCGAGTACTGCGCAATGGATCACGGGATTGCTTTTCCGGCGCGGCCGAACACCAGGCTGCAATTGCTGCCGCCGAAGCCGAACGAGTTGGTGAGCGCCCGGTCGATCGTGCGCGACTCGTTGTCTAGCAGCACCACATTCGGGCAATCGGGATCGACGTCGGTCGTGTTCAACGTGCCGGGCACCAGCCCATGTTCGAGCGCCAGCAGGGTCACTACCGATTCGACGATGCCGGCGGCACCGAGTGAATGCCCGAACCAGGCCTTGGACGAACTGGTCGCGGTATTTCCGAACACCTCGGTCACGGCGCGGCCTTCGGCGGGATCATTGGAACGCGTCGCGGTGCCATGCAGGTTGATGTAATCGATCTGCTGCGGCGCCAGACCGGCGGCGTCGAGCGCGCCGCGCATCGCCAGGCGCGCGCCGAGCCCTTCCGGATGCGGCGTCGACATGTGGTGCGCATCGCTCGACTCGCCCGCTCCGAGCAGGTAGACGGGCGCCTCGCTGCTGCGTTCGAGCAGCGCAAAACCGGCGCCTTCCCCGATCGAAATGCCGCAGCGCGTCCGATCGAACGGACGGCACTGCTCGCGCGACAGCAGCTCGAGCGCAGAGAATCCGCACAACGTCGTCAGGCAGAGCGAATCGACGCCGCCGACGATTGCCGCGTCGATCCAGCCGGCGCGCATCAGGCGTGCCGCGGCGGCGAATACCTTGGCGCTCGATGAACACGCGGTCGATATTGCAAACGTCGGGCCGGTGGCGCCCACAGATTTCGCCACCAGTGCCGGCGCCGAGAAGTTGTTCAAGGTCATGGCGTAGTCGAACGATGACGGCAGGCGCCCGGCGCCATCGCGCTCGCAATACGCACGTTCCGCGTGCCCGATGCCGGACGTGCTGGTGCCGATGATGACCCCCACTCGCGCCGCTCCATGTCGCGCAACCGCGGCGCAGGCCTGCACAATGAAGTCGTCCTGTTGCAGGCCGAGCCATGCCAGGCGATTGTTGCGGCAGTCATAGCGCGCCCACGAGTCGGCCAGCCTGGCCGCCTGCAGGCCATCGACTTCGCCGATCCACGTATCGAGCGCAGGCGCTGCGTCACCCAGCGCAAAGTCGCGGCGCGCTTCGTAGCGCCGTAACCCGCTGCGCCGCGTGCGTAGTGCATCGAGCAATGCATCGTTGCCATGACCAACCGCGGTCGTGACGGTGTAGGCCGTGATCGCGACCGGGTCGAACTTCATGCGATGGCCTTGCGGTTCGCCGGCACCGCGAGCGCCATGCTGACCAGCAGCGCTACCGGTGCGCCGATGGCAACTGTGATGCCGATCATGTGCAGCACGGGCGTGGCCGACATCGACAGTGCGGCAAACGCGATCAACGTCGTCGTGGCAGCCAGCGTGACCGACAGAACGACCGGCGCGGCAGCGGAAGCAGACACCGCGTGATCCACGCGCGGCATGCCGAGAAACAACGCGTAGTTCGAGCTGACACCCGCTGCCAGAAGCAGCGCAACGAGATGAAACAATGTCAGCCCGCCCTCGATCAGCACCAGCGCCGCCGCGGTGATCGAAACCGCAACGGCGACCGCCGCCGTGATGCGCGCAACAGCTCCCGGATTGCGCAATTGCACCGCCAGAATCAGCACGATCAACAAGCCTCCGCCCAGCGCCGCCCAGGCGGCGCGCACTCGATAGTCCGCCACCAGCGCCTGCACATCGGTCAGATCGATGAAAGAAACTCCAGGCGCATTGCCGACCGCCGCAGTGATGGCTGCAGCATCGTTGACACCGGTTAGCGCAATCAGCGCCGCGGCGTCGGAATTCGCGCCCTGCCTGCGCTGGACCAGTTGCGCGGCGAGCCGTTGGCCGAGCGCAGTTCCCGCATAGTAGTCGGGCGTGATCGTCAGCTGACGGGCGCGCTGTGCGTCGGCGATGAACGGCTCGAACGCTTCAGTGCGCAGCGCGCTGTTCGCGAGCGCCTGCGTCAGGCGCGCACGCAGCGTCGACTCGTCGGGCAATGCCGCGCGCCGCGTCTGCTGCGTCGCTGCGCTTGGCACCAGGGATGCGGGCGAATCGAATCCGGCCATCGCGCCACGCGCCTGCAGCTCGCGCAGTCGATCGTGCAAGGCTTCGGCACGCCCCAGCGCCTGGTCGATCGTCGCGCCTTCGACTGCCAGCACGAAGCGCAGATCACCCAGTCCGGTGCTGCTGCGCAGCCGTGCATCGAGCTCGCCAGATCCGCGCGCCAGCGGCGAGATGGCGGCCAGCTCGTCATTCCAGAGTCGATCGCCGCGCATGAC
>JBGSWY010000233.1:0-6106 GCA_041751715.1 Burkholderiaceae bacterium | reverse complement strand
CAGCGGAACGTAGATCTGGCCCGATTCGGTTCTGGAGGTGAACTCAACCTGCATGCGCGGCAGATAACCGAGCTTGATGGCCTGGCTCGTGATCGAAAACGCGCCCGAGATCACCGCTTGCGACGCAATGATGGTGGCCGCGGTCGCCAGCAACACGAGCGGGAGTTGCAGGAAGGTGGGCGCCAGCAAGAAGAACGGATTGGCAGCCGCGTTGGCGTTCGTCAGCACCAACGCACCTTGCCCGAAGTAATTCAACACCAGGCACGGCATCACCAGCCAGAACCAGGCAACGCGAATCGGCCGGGCGCCAAAGTGGCCCATGTCCGCATACAGCGCCTCGGCACCGGTCAGCGCGAGGAACACCGCACCCATCACGATGAAGGTGGTGCCCGGCTGCGCCGCTGCATAGCGGAGTGCATACAGCGGATCGAGCGCGAGCAACACCTGCGGTTGCTGGACGATCTGCACCAGGCCCAGCACACCGAGCGCGACGAACCACGCCACCATGATCGGGCCGAACGCCTGGCCCACGCGCGCCGTACCCTTGCTCTGCACCGCGAACAGCGCCACCAGCACCGCCAACGTCAGTGGAATCACGAACGGCGCGAAGACCGGCGACACCACCCGCAGGCCCTCGACCGCAGACAGCACCGAAATCGCCGGCGTGATCACGCTGTCGCCGTAGAACATCGCGGCACCGATCAGTCCGGCGCCGATCGCCGCGCGGCGCAGGCGACCGGCGGCCGGCATTTGCCGCAGCACCAGCGCCAACAACGCCAGGATGCCGCCTTCGCCGTCGTTGTCCGCACGCAGCACGAGCAGGACGTACTTGATCGATACGACCAACGTCACGGCCCAGAAGATCATCGACAGCACGCCGTAGACCGCGTCGGCCGTGACGCCCGCGCCGTGCTCTCCGGCCAGACTTTCCTTGAATGCGTACAGCGGGCTGGTGCCGATGTCGCCATAAACGACGCCGAGGGCGGCGAGCAGGACGGCCGACGATAACTTGCGATCCGACGAGGGCATCGAACGCGGACGAATATGCATTCGCCGGTGCGGTCAAGAGGCCGCGGACGATGCGCCCGATTGCTTACGCGAAGCTTGCAACTGCTCGTCGTCACCGGGCGCTCACGCTACGCGGAATACGCGCCTCTGACGCAGGCGCTTTCAATCAAGGCAGCGTGGAACGGAACGGAAACATACGTTGTCGGCAAGCGTCGCTTGAGCGTGGACGATGACAGTTATCTGATACTCAACGAAGGGCGGACGTACTCCAGCGTCCTGCAGAGTGACGGCGAAGCCGATTCCTTCTGCGTTTTTTTCAGGCCGAAGATGGCTGATGAAGTGTTGGGCGGAATGTCGGCCTCGCTTACGCAGGCGGCGGACAACGGCCCACAGGGGGCTCTGCGCAAAAGCCATTTTGCGGAGAATCTGCGCCCGCATGACGACATCGTCACACCGCCTCTGGTGCAGTTTGCGCGCAAGGTTCGCGGCGGAACCGACGAGGCCGATGCAATCGAGGAGGCGATGCAGAGCCTGCTGCAACGGATGTTCGGCGCGGACCGGCGGCTGCGCGACCATGAATGCGCGATCGCTTCAACCAGGCCGTCGACACGCAAGGAGTTGCTTAGGCGCATTAACTGGGCGGCCGATTTCATCAGCTCCAACTACGCGACTCCGATAACGCTCGATGAAATAGCGGCGGCCGCAAGCCTGTCGAAGTTTCACCTGATTCGATTGTTTCGCCAGGTCCACGACATGACGCCGCATGGATACCTGGTTAACAAACGGCTGGCCGCAGCAAACCGACTGCTCGACCGTGCGGAACTGGATCTGGGTGAGATCGCGCTGCTGACGGGATTCGGCACCCGCTGGTCGCTGTTTCGACACCTGCGCAAGAAAACCGGCGAAAGCGGCGCGGCCCTGCGCAAGGCCCGACGACGAACGACCGAGGCGCAAAAAGGGCCCGGATAACCGGGCCCTTTTTTTGTTGCCTGATCTGTTACGCGCCGCTGTACACCTTCCACTCGTCAATGAACATCTTGGCGCCTTCCTTGGTCATCATGTCGCCCTTCATCATCATCTTGCCCTTGTCGCCGGGCATCTTCTTCATCTTGGTCATCATCGCGTCGTAGCGCATGCCGGCGGCATTCATGAATTCCTGCTTGGTCATCATGCCGTCTTTGTTGGTGTCAGCCATTTTGAAAAAGTCTTCGAACTTGAACACTTCATCCGCAGAGGCGACGGGTGCATAGGCCAAGCCCATACACATAGCCATCGCCGGGATTGCTAACCATGCTTTCTTCATTTTCATCTCCACGTGGTGAGGATCGTTTCTCCGGTCGGATTGCCTTCCCTGGGCCGTCAATCCGGCCGGCCTGGCCCTCGTGCGGTTGCACGAAGTGCGAGCTTAGTCGATAGTCCGGCCGGTTCATTACAGGCGCCTGCGCCCGTGCAAAGCCTGATGTAAATTCGGCTTTGACGCGGTTCAACGCGGGTGTCGTTCAATGGCAGGACCTGAGCTTCCCAAGCTCAAGACGTGGGTTCGATCCCCATCACCCGCTCCACAGTGTTGGCAATGAATACATCAACGATCTCAATTGCGGTAAATGGACAGACGCGCCGATTGTCGCCGGCAATCACCGTCGCGCAACTTCTGGCGCAGCTCGACACGGCAGGCAAGCGTGTCGCCGTCGAACGCAACGGCGAAATCGTGCCGAAGAGCCTGCATGCCTCGACCGGCCTCGCTGATGGCGATCGGCTTGAAGTCGTGGTTGCAGTCGGAGGGGGCTGATGACTGACGACACGCTGGTTATCGGGGCACGCAGTTTTACGTCGCGCCTGCTGCTGGGCACCGGCAAGTACCAGGACCTGGCACAAACCAGGTCGGCGGTCGAAGCCAGCGGCGCGCAGATCGTCACCGTCGCGATCCGCCGCACCAATATCGGACAGAGGCGTGATGAGCCGAATCTGCTCGACGTGCTGCCGCCGTCGAAGTACACGATTCTGCCGAACAGTGCCGGCTGCTATACGGCCGA
This sequence comes from Burkholderiaceae bacterium, assembly GCA_041751715.1. Lineage (GTDB taxonomy): Bacteria > Pseudomonadota > Gammaproteobacteria > Burkholderiales > Burkholderiaceae_F > JACCZX01. The sequence continues at coordinate 3,065 of JBGSWY010000233.1, read as the reverse complement.
CGACGCGGTGCGCACATTGCGTCTTGCGCGTGAACTGCTGGATGGCCATGCACTGACCAAGCTCGAAGTGCTCGGCGATCCGGCCACGCTTTATCCGAACATGCCGGAGACGATCAAGGCCGCTGAGACGCTGGTGCGCGAAGGCTTTGAAGTGATGGTTTATTGCAGCGACGATCCGATTCAGGCGCAAACGCTGGAGTCGATCGGTTGCGTGGCGGTGATGCCGCTGGCGTCGCTGATCGGTTCGGGCATGGGCATTCTGAACCCGTGGAACATCCAGTTGATACTCGAAAAGGCAACGGTGCCCGTGATCGTCGATGCCGGCGTCGGCACCGCAAGCGATGCCACGATCGCGATGGAGCTTGGTTGCGCCGGCGTGTTGATGAATACCGCGGTCGCGCAGGCGAAGGATCCGGTCTTAATGGCAGGCGCGATGCGCAAGGCGGTTGAGGCAGGGCGCGAAGCGTTTCTCGCCGGCCGCATGCCGAAGAAGCTTTACAGCGCGAGCCCCAGTTCTCCTATCAGTGGCGTGATCGAGAGCAAGGCGGCATGAAGTGAGCATTCCTCACCTCAACCCCTCGGCCGAGGGGAGAGGGGTCGAGGAAGAGGGGCGCGATCGACACATCCGCAGCTTCGCGTTGCGCCGCGGCCGCTTCACTCAGGCGCAGCGCCGCGCGTTCGACGAGCTATTACCTGTGTTCGGGATTCCGTATGCCGCTGCTCACCTTGATTTCGCGCGCATCTTCGGTCGCGATGCACCTACGGTTCTCGAGATCGGCTGCGGCATGGGCGAGACCACCGTGGCGATTGCGCAGGCGCGGCCTGACGTTGACTTTCTCGGCGTAGAAGTCTTCACGGCGGGTGTGGGCGCGCTGCTCAAGAGTATCGACGAGCGGCAACTTGCCAACGTGCGCATCTTGCATCACGACGCGGTCGAAGTCGTACGCCACATGATCGCGCCCGGCTCGCTCGCCGGCGTTCATGTGTTCTTCCCCGACCCGTGGCCGAAGAAGCGCCACCACAAGCGGCGGCTGTTGCAGCCGCCGTTCGTCAGTGTGCTCGCCAGCCGCCTGGCGGCGAACGGCTACCTGCACTGCGCAACCGATTGGCAGGACTACGCGCAGCAGATGCTGAATGTGCTGGCCGCCGAACCGCAGCTTGTCAATCCGCACACGGACTATGCGCCGGCGCCCGGCAATCCGCTGTGCGAGCGACCGATAACGAAGTTTCATGCGCGCGGCGAGCAACTTGGCCACGCCGCTTGGGATCTGATGTTTCGCCGGCGTTAGGCTTCAGCGCGCGGTTCGACGTCGTCCGCAAACACGGCGCGCTCGGCCGCCCACGCGCGCAATGCGCCAATCCGCTCGGACATGATGACCGCCAGCGGCCGGGTGCGCTCTAGTTCCGCGAGAATATCCGCCGGCCGCAGCGGCTCGTTTCGAGCGCGCGCCTCGAACGACGCCGACACAATCGCCTGCTCGATCTCGGCGCCGGAAAAATCTTCCGATAACTTCGCGAGGCCCGGCACGTCGAACTGCGCAGGATCGTAGCCGCGCTTCTTCAGATGAATGGTCGCGATCTGCTCGCGTGCTTCGACACTCGGAAAGTCGACAAAGAAAATCTCGTCGAACCGTCCCTTGCGTATCAGCTCCGGCGGCAACTGCGAAATGTCATTCGATGTAGCCACGATGAATACCGGCTGCGTTCGCTCGGACATCCACGTCAACAGGCTCCCGAGCACACGGCGCGAGACGCCGCCATCGCCGTCGCCGCCGTCGGTCGAAATCCCCTTTTCGATCTCGTCGATCCACAGCACGCACGGCGCCATCGCCTCGGCGGCCGCAAACGCGTTGCGCAGATTGCGCTCGGTCTCGCCGTAGTACTTGTTATATAGAGCGCCAAAGTCGAGCCGCATCAGCGGGACGCCCCAATCGCCGGCGACCGCGCGCGCGGCCAGGCTCTTGCCGCCGCCCTGCACGCCAAGCAGCACGATGCCCTTGGGCCGATCGACATTACGGTCGCCCGGATCCAGAAACGGCCTGCGGCGCAAGCCGATCCAGTGCTTCAGCCGTGCCAGGCCACCGACGTCGGCGAACTTCACCTTGCTTTCCTCATACGCCAGCGACGCCGCGCCGCCGAGCGCTTCGTATTTTGTCGCGAGCACGCGCCGCACGTCATCCGGGCTGATGGCGCCGTCGTCGCGCAGCGCCTGCCGCACCAGCCGCCGCACGTCGTCCTGTTCCATGCCGAGCAGATGCATGATCAGCATTTCGAGCGCGTGTTTATCGCCGCGCGGCCGCTCGCCAGTCTGCTGCTCGTAACGCTTGGCTTCTTCGTTGACCAGGGCGCGAATCGCGTCGCGGTCGGGCAGCCGCGGATGAAAATGCGCGGCAAGCCGCAGCACTTCGGATGGGAGCTCGTCAAGCCGCGGGCTGATGAACACCAGCGTGCGCGCCGACTTCGAATGCGACAGCGCGATCTCGCGGATCAGCCGCATGCACACCGGATCCTTGAATCCCGGATGCGCATCGCACAGAACGTAAATGCCATTCTGCGAGGTCTTGTCGATGTGCTTCAGCACATCGAGCAGGTCATTGGTTTGATAGATCGCCGAGTCTTTCTCGCTGCGGCCATGGCGGCGAATGCCGCACGTGATGCTCCAGGTCATCAGCACCTGGTTCTCCAGGTTCGCGGCCTGGTGCAGCAACTCGAGGATGCGCGGCTCCTCATGCGAGGCGATCAGGATGACCGGAAAGCGCGAACGCAGCAGCCCACACAGCTCCTGCACCTCGTCACGGGCGGGCTGCATCGTCTTCCGTGCAAGGGATCATCACCGCGCCCAGTCGACCCAGCCGAAGTAAGCGGTCATCAGAATCACACCGCCGAACGCGATCCGGTACCACGCGAAGACCGTGAAGTCGTGGGTCGACAGGTAGCGGATCAGCCAGCGTATGCAGATCAGCGCGGAAACGAAAGCGAAGACGAGCCCGACGACGAACATGTGAACGTCCGCTGCAGCGAACAGATCGCGCTCCTTCCACAGCGAGTAAACGCCTGCCCCGATC
>JBGSWY010000232.1:0-6680 GCA_041751715.1 Burkholderiaceae bacterium | reverse complement strand
ACCGCCAAACGGATGAAAAGTGGGCGAATTTATGGGCTGAGGTGCGAAGTTCTACTCGCGGAGCAGCTCATTGATGGCCGTCTTGGCACGGGTCCCGGCGTCGACTTTCTTGACGATGACCGCACAGTAGAGGCTGTATTTACCATCGGCCGACGGCAAATTGCCCGAGACGACGACCGAGCCCGCCGGCACGCGCCCGTAGGTGACTTCGCCGGTCGCGCGGTCGTAGATCTTGGTGCTTTGGCTGATATACACACCCATCGAGATCACCGAGTTTTCCTCGATGATCACGCCCTCGACGATTTCCGAGCGCGCACCGATAAAGCAGTTGTCTTCGATGATGGTCGGGTTGGCCTGCAGCGGTTCGAGCACGCCGCCGATGCCGACGCCGCCCGACAGATGCACGTTCTTGCCGATCTGAGCGCATGAGCCGACGGTGACCCACGTGTCGACCATCGTGCCTTCGTCCACATACGCGCCGATGTTGACGAACGACGGCATCATCACGACGTTCTTCGCCACGTAGCTGCCGCGCCGTGCCACCGCTGGCGGAACGACTCGCACGCCCGATCGCGCGAACGCGGCGCTGTCCCAGGTGGCGAACTTGTTCGGCACCTTGTCATAGAACTGGGCGAAGCCGCTCCCGATCGGCGCGTTGTCATTCAGGCGGAATGACAGCAGCACTGCCTTCTTCACCCACTGATGCACCAACCATTCGCCGGAGTGCTTTTCGGCGACTCTCAGCGCGCCGGTATCGAGCTGCTCCATTACTTGCTCGACCGCGGCGCGGACTTCTTGCGGCGCGGAAGACGGAGTGATCGTCGCGCGTTGCTCGTAAGCGTTGTTGATAGTTGCTTCGAAATTCATTTGGAGCTTTCAAGATCCAGCGATGCGATGCGGGCGGCGGCGTCGGCTACTTCTGCGGGCGACGCGACGAGCGCGATCCTGACATAACCTGAGCCGGGATTGCCGCCGTTCGCGTCGCGCGAGAGATAACTTCCCGGCAGTACCGTCACGTTTTTCTGCGCATAGAGTTGCCGTGCGTATTCGGCATCGTCGATCGCGGCATCTCCGCCCGGTGTGCGCGCCCACAAATAGAACGCCGCATCGGGAACTGCACATTTCAGCCGAGACGCAATGACCGGCGTAGCCTGTGCGAACTTCTGCGCATACAAGCGGCGGTTTTCGACGACATGCGCTTCGTCCTGCCAGGCGGCGATGCTTGCGTGCTGTACCGCAAGGCTCATCGCGGTGCCGTGATAAGTGCGATACAGCAGAAACTTCTTCAGCACATCGGCATCGCCTGCCACAAACCCCGACCGCAATCCGGGAACACTGGATCGCTTCGACAGGCTGCAGAACATCACCAGTCTCTGGTAGCGGTCGCGTCCGAGCTCGGTCGCAGCTTGCAAACTGCCGAGCGGCGGCTTTCCCTCTTCGAAATAAACTTCCGAGTAGCACTCGTCCGACGCGATGACGAAGCCGTGTCGATCCGAAAGCTCGAACAGCTGCTTCCATTCGTCGCGCGCCATTACGTGCCCGGTCGGGTTGCCGGGCGAGCAAACGTAGACCAGCTGCACGTTGCGCCACTGCGCGGGCGACAGCTCCTCGAATCGCATGCGAAAGCCGTTCTCTGCGGTGGTCGACAGATAACTCGGCTGCGCTCCGGCCAGCACCGCGGCCCCCTCGTAGATCTGATAGAACGGATTCGGTGCGACCACGCGGGCGTCACGCGTGTGATCGATCGCCGCCTGCGCGAACGAGAACAGCGCTTCGCGCGTACCGGTTACCGGCATTATCTGCGTCGAAGGATCGAGCGCTTTTAACCGATAGCGCCCGGTGGCCCACGCGGCAATCGCTTCGCGCAACTGCGGTATGCCGGCGGTCAACGGATAGCTTGCAACGCCGCCCAGCGCTTTCGCGTAAGCATCGAGAATGAAGGGCGGAGTCGGATGCTTCGGCTCGCCGATCGACAGATTGATCGGCTCGATTCCGGCAGCAGGCGTGATGCCTGCAAACAGCTCGCGCAGCCGCTCGAATGGGTACGGCTGTAAGCGATCGAGATCGGGATTCACGAATCAGTTATCCGCGCGTCGAACTGCTCGGCGCTTCATCGCGCACGTGCACCGGCGGCGCCGGCTTCCAGCCTTTCTTGCGGTGCTCGGCGGTGACCGTCGTGTAGATTCCGCCGCGCACGTACCACCTTGCAGTCAGGCGCATGAAGCGCGGCGCGATCGCCTTGACCAGATCATCCAGAATCGCGTTGGTCACCGCTTCATGAAACACGCCTTCATTGCGATACGACCACATATAAAGCTTCAGACTCTTCAGTTCGACGTTGCGCTTGTCGGGGACGAAGTCGATTACCAGCGCGGCGAAATCAGGCTGCCCGGTCAGTGGACACAGGCACGTGAACTCTGGAATCTCCATCCGCACCCAGTAGTCGCGCCGGGGCGACGGGTTGGGGAAGGTTTCGAGCGTTCGGGTGGGGTGAGTGGGCATGCGGGAGAGCGCAAACTTGCACGGGTATTATAAGAAGACTCGCGAACGCACTATCAATCGTTTCGCGCAGCTCGCTGCGCCAACATCACAGCCCCGACTCAATGCGTCTTCGGCAGATCAAGCTCGCCGGCTTCAAGTCGTTTATCGATCCGACCCCCATCGACGTGCCCGGCACGCTGGTGGGTGTCGTCGGCCCGAACGGCTGCGGCAAATCGAACGTGATTGACGCCGTGCGCTGGGTGCTCGGTGAAAGCAAAGCCGCCGAGCTGCGTGGCGAATCAATGCAGGACGTAATCTTCAACGGCTCGGGAGATCGCAAGCCGGCCGGCCGCGCCAGCGTCGAGCTCGCGTTCGACAACAACGATGGCCGCATTGGCGGTGCGTGGGCGCAGTACGCCGAGATATCGGTCAAGCGCGTGCTGACGCGCGACGGTTCGTCGAGTTACTACATCAACAACCAGAACGTGCGCCGGCGTGACGTGCACGACATGTTTCTCGGTACCGGCCTGGGGCCGCGCGCCTACGCCATCATCGGGCAGGGGATGATCTCGCGCATCGTCGAGGCGCGGCCTGAAGAGTTGCGCATCTTCCTGGAGGAAGCGGCCGGCATTTCGAAATACAAGGAGCGCCGGCGCGAAACCGAAAATCGGCTGGCCGACACGCGTGACAACCTGACCCGGGTCGAAGACATCCTGCGCGAGCTCGACTCACAGATCGGCAAGCTCGAGCAACAGGCCGCGGTGGCGCAAACGTACCGCTCGCTGCAATCGCGGCATGACGAGCAGCAGCAGTTTCTGTGGCTAACCCGCAAGCGCGAGGCGGATGTCGAGCGCGACAAGGTGGCGCGCGACATCACCAACCGCACGGTTGCACTGGAAGCACATGTGGCGGAGCTGCGCGCCTCGGAACGCGCGCTCGAGGACGTCCGCAACGCACACTTCGCGTCGAGCGACTCAGTGCACGAGGCGCAGGGCGCGCTGTTCCAGGTCAATGCCGAAGTGGCTAAGCTGGAATCGGAGATACGCCTGATCACGGACAGCCGAGCACGGCTTGCGGCTCAGATCGAAACGCTTCTAGCGACTCGCAATGGCCGGCTCAATGAGCGAATCGAGCTGCTGCAGCGCGCCGAGCAGGTCGTCCAGGCAATCGCCGCCTTGACACAGCAGCTCGCGGAGGCGCAGCGCCGCGTGGCCGAGCACGAGTCGAAGCTGCCGCAGCTGGAAGAGACGTATCGTGCCACGCGCGAGGCAATGACGGCGGCGCGCGAAACTGCAGCGCTTGCCGAGCAGTCGATCGAAGGGGCCGCCGCCGAGCAGCGCAATGCAGACCGGCAGCTGGCGCAGTTGGCGCAGCGGCGCGAGCGGCTTGGCGAAGAACAGGCGTCGATCGGTTCGCCGGATGAAGCACAGTTGGCAACGTTGAAGCAACAACTGGAGAGCAGCGAAACTGAAATAGCGGCGATGGTGGATTCGCAGCGGAGCGCGGAGGCGCACGTCGATCAAATGATCGGCCGGCGACAGCAGCGGCTCGACGATCGGGCGCAGCAGTCGGACACGCTGACGCGAATCGAGGCGCGGCTGCAGGCGTTGAAGCAGGTGCAGGCGAGCGTCGAAGCGAATGCGAAGCTCGACCCGTGGCTGCGCTCACAGGGACTCGACGGCCTGCCGCGTCTTTTTCGCAAGCTGGTCGTCGAGCCGGGGTGGGAAACCGCGTTCGAATCGGTGCTGCGCGAGCGCGTGCAGGGCGTCGAGGTTGGACGTCTCGACACGATCGGTGGCCTGGCATCGGATGCACCGCCGGCGCGAGTTGCGTTCTACTCCACGACAGATGCAGTGGCGCGCGATGCCGCCCAGATGCCGGGGTTCAGTCGATTGAGCGACCTGGTGCGCACGCACGATGCTGCTTTCGCTGCGCTGCTGGCCGACTGGCTCGCCAATGTGTTCGTCGCGGATGACCTCAACGCGGCGCTCGCCGCGCGGCACCAGTTGCCTGCGGGCGGGCAGTTCGTCGTCAAGGCAGCGCATCGGGTGTCGCGGCACGATGTGCACTTTTATGCGGCGGACGATCAAGCATCGGGACTGCTGGCACGTCGGCTGGAGATCGACAGCCTCGAGCGCGAAGTCCGCGCGCAGCGGCTGATCGTCGAAGAGGCGACGGCGGGCACAGCGCGCGCAGAAGCCGATGTGCGCGCGGCTGAGCAGGCGCGCGATGTCGTTCGCCAAAGCGCCGAGCAGCAGCGCTCGCAGATGCATGCCTGGCAACTGGAATCGGTTCGGCTCGGACAGTTGATCGATCGCGTCAAACATCGCACCAGTCAGATCGAGACAGAGCTGCACGAAATCGAGGCCAACGAGCGCGACGCGCGCTCACAGCGCGAGGCAGCGGATGCCCGTTTCGAACAGTCGGACGCTGAGCTGTCCGCGCGCCAGGAAGCGGTTGAAAGTGCGCGCCTGACGTACGAGGATGCCGATCGCGTGCTGCGCACCGCGCGTGACGAACAACGGGCACTCGACACCGCCCGCCAGCAGTGCGAGTTCGCGCTGGCATCGAATCGCGAGCGTGAGCGCGACCTGACGCATGGCGCTGAAGTGGCGAGCGCCGATGCACAGCGCCTGGCCGATGACATTGCAAAAGCGGAGGACGAGCTGAAACGGCTTGACGACGGCGCAGCGCGTGCTGGTCTGGCCGACTGGTTATCGCGCCGCTCTGCGGCTGATGACGCCTTGCGCCAGGCGCGCAGTCAACTGGACGATCTGGCGCAGCAACTACGCGCGGCCGACGAAAAGCGCACGACCCTTGAGCGCGATGTCCAGCCGTTGCGCGACAAGCTCACCGAATTCCAGTTGAAGGAGCAGGCAGCGCGGCTTGCCGCCGAGCAGTTCGCCACCCAGCTCAGCGAAGCTGGAGTCGATGAGGCGGCACTGACAGCGAGACTCGCCGCGCAGGCTCCGCAAAAAGCAGGCGCGCTGCAGGCCGAAATCATGCGGCTTGCGCAGGAGATCGACGCGCTGGGTGCAGTCAACCTCGCCGCGCTTGAAGAGTTGACGACTTCGCGCGAACGAAAAAGCTTTCTGGATGCACAGTCGGCCGACCTGACAGCCGCGATCACAACGCTCGAAGACGCGATTCGCAAGATCGATCGCGAAACGCGCCAGCTTTTGCAGCAGACCTTCGACGCGGTCAACGTGCAGTTCGGCCAGTTGTTCCCGAAACTTTTCGGCGGTGGCGAGGCGCGGCTGATCATGACGGGCGAGGAGATCCTCGATGCCGGAGTGCAGGTGATGGCGCAGCCGCCGGGAAAGCGCAACAGCACGATCCACCTGCTCTCCGGTGGCGAAAAAGCGCTGACTGCGATCGCGCTGGTGTTTGCCTTGTTCAAGCTGAATCCCGCCCCGTTCTGCCTGCTGGACGAAGTAGACGCCCCGCTCGACGACGCAAATACCGAGCGTTTCTGCCGGCTGGTCGAATCGATGACCGACAATACGCAGTTCATGTTCATCACGCACAACAAGATCTCGATGGAAATGGCGCAGCAGCTGATCGGCGTGACGATGCAGGAGCAGGGTGTCTCGCGCATCGTCGCGGTCGATATCGATAGCGCCGTTCGCTTGACTGCTGAGGCCGCGTAGCGCTCGCATATGAACCAGTTGACGTGGGTGCTGCTGGCGATCGCCGCAGTTCTACTCGCCGCTCTTTATGTGTACGGCAAGTGGCAGGAACGCAGATCTGCGTCCGACCCTGACCAAGCTTCATCAGCCGAAGGCGGCGGTTCTCCGCCGGTGGCTGCCCGTGTTGCCTCTGCAAGGAATATGCGGCACGCACCGCCCCGGATCGAGCCGACCCTCGGTGCCATCGGCATTGCTTCCGACTCGAGCCCGGCTGCGGCGGAAGACGCGAGCATTGAGTCCGGCGAAGAGTCGATGGCGACACAATCGGTCGGTGGTTGGGTCGAAGACCCGCTGCTCGATCTGATGCTTGAGCTGCGCTGCGTGCATTCGTTCGATGGGGTTGCCGCGCTCGAGGCGCGCGCCCAGCTAGATCGGCTCGCGTTGAGTTTGCCGATCCACCTCGCCGTATGGGATACCAAGGTTGCACGCTGGAATCTGCCGGATCGGTTTGGCTTTTACTCCGAGATGTTGATTGCAGTGCAGTTGGCCACTCGGCGGCATTCGCTTGGC
>JBGSWY010000231.1:0-18699 GCA_041751715.1 Burkholderiaceae bacterium | reverse complement strand
TCAGCGTGGAGTTGGCGGCCACCGCGTTGCTTCCACCGCCGTTGACAGTCAACTCGCCGACCGGGATCGAGTTGGTGTAGATGCCTGCAACTGTTGCGGTGACATTGACGATGATCGTGCACGAACCGTTTGCTGGGATCGTGCCGTTGGTGAGACGAATGCCGAGGTCACCCGGGTCGAGCGTGCCGCCACCGCCGCCGGCGCGCCGTATGTTGCTGCCGCAGTTGTTTATCAGACCCGTTGGGTTCGCCACAACCATTTGGCCCGGAGAAGTCGGGAAGTAATCGTCAAACGTTGCGCCGGTCATGGCAGCGCCGGTCGGATTGATCAATGTAATCGTCAATGTGCTCGTTCCGCCGCTCACAATGCTGGCGGGCGCAAACGACTTGGTGATGATCGGTGCCGCCGTGACATTGACGTTGGCGGTTGCCGTATTTGGGTTGCTTCCAACGTTCGTAGTCAGCGCGCCGGCGGCAATTGTGTTGGTGTAGGTACCGACCACTGTTGCGGTGACGTTCACAACGATGGTGCACCCACCGGCCGGGACTACCGTGCCGCTCGCCATCGAGATGCTGCCGCTTCCGGCGGCTGCCGTCACATTTGGGCAGGTTCCCGCGCTGCCGGCAGTATTGACCGTCATTGCCCCCGGCGCTGCCGGCAGCGTGTCGGTAAACACAGACGTAGTCGTGATCGCCACACCGTACGCAATCGTGATCGTCAGCGAGGTGTTGCCGGCCGAACCGAAGCTCGCAGCGCCAAACGCCTTGCTCACGCGAGGGAGCACCGCAATGGTGTTGCTGGCCGTATTGTCTGCCGGCGTCGCATCGGTCAGGAAGGCGAACGGCAGCGCCACGTTCGCTGTGTTGACGACAGGCGCGGTGGCGGTGATCGTTCCATTGACGGTGTAAGTGGCCGTACCGCCCGCCGCCAACGTGGCGATTGTGCTGATGTTGCCGGATCCACTGGCAACGCACGTCGAGCCGGCGCTTGCACTACACGTCCATGTCTCTCCGCTAACCGCTGCAGGGAACGTGTCTGTTACGGTGCCCGACACACTGTAGGCGCTGCTGTTGGTTACGACGATCGTATAAACGACAGGCGTCGCGAGGCCGTACGCCACGCTCGATATGTTCGCGCTCTTGGTGATCGACAGATCAGGATTGGGAACGTTGATGCTGGCGAGGTCGCCGGTGGCAGCGCCGCCGGGCGGGGAGCTGAGCGCCGTGGCAGAGGGAGGATTCGTGCCGATGTTGACCGAATAGAAACCGGGCGAAGCATTGGTCAGCACACGAATTCCGTTGGTGTCGGTAAATGCGAGCCCGATACCCGCGCCGGTCAATCCGGTGACCGCTCCGATTCCTACCGGGGTCACTGCGCCACCGCCGAGCGGAATGGTGAACAGGTTGCCGGTGTTGTTAAAGCCGTACAGCGTTCCGCCGGAATCGAAAGCCATGTCTCCGCCGGCACCCTCACCGACGATAGTGACTGCCGCTCCGGTGTAGGTGCCGGTTGCCGTGTTGATGATGTGCAGGTTGTTGGTGGCCGCCTCGGTCAGGTAATACAACACCCCGCCCGGCGAGCACGCCATTTTCAGGCTGCCATCGGGTAGACCCGACCCCAGTGTCGCCGGGGCCACCGTCGGCGTTTGCGGATTGAAAACATAAAGCTGATTGGCGCCGGAGTTGATCGCGTAGTAGATCAGCCCATTCGGGCACTGCGCAATCGTTGCCGCGTTTCCGCCCGGATAGTTGTCATAGACAACTGTGAATGCACCCGTCGTCGGATCGAGCCGGATGATGTCGTTGGCGCCCGCGGTCGCAGTGCCGCGAATGCCATAAATCGTCGTCGCTGCCTGCGCAGCGTGGCCGACGCCAAGCATCAGCGCAATAAGCGCTAACAACCGTGACAATGTTGATCGCATGTCAGTCATGGCAATTTCGAAAATGAACTGCGCTTGTTCAAACCGAGCGTGTCCTGGTCGAATTTGACTCGCACGCTCAGAAAAAAACCTTTAGCGCGGTAATCCGCGCCCGCGAAATCGCGGTCACTGAAGCCGAGCACGTTGTAGCCGGCCGCAATCCAGGTGTTTTCCATCAATCGATAGCCGATCGAAGCGCCCGCGCTGTAGTCGATTACGTTGCTGTTCCATGAGTGCAGCGCGCCGCCGTGGAGACCGATATCCCAGCTCCTTCCAAGATCGCGGCGCACTTCAACGCCCAGCAGATCGGTGTATCCGGTGTAGCTCGCGCCATCGATGCGGTCGAACACGTATTTCGCGCCGTACTGGAAGCTCCATTGCGTGTAGGAGTTCGGGATGTAATTCGCATTCAGGTTGTTGACCAGCTTGCGCGCACGCACGCTGCCAAGCTCAGCTTCGATCGTTTCATCGATCACATCGAAGCGATCCAGGAAAATCCAGCGACTTCCAGACGGCCGCAGCGCGTAACTGACCCGCGCATCTAGCTTGGTCGTGCGCACCAGCGCTGAGTCGGTATCGCTATAGATGAACCCCGCGGCGACCGTGCGGCGCGCACCGAGCAGTCGCTGCGCGCCGAGCAGAACATTGAGCTTGTCATCGAGGTCGGAATGGCGCCATTCAACGCGGCCATTGCCGCTCCAAACATCGTCCAAATAACCGACGCCGACCGCGATCGCCGTGTAATCCGCAGCGGTGCTGCCCGACGCCAGCGGCACGTTGGGATTGAGCGGCGGCAGAGTCTGCTTCAGCGTCTGCGTGCGATCGACCAGAAAATCGGTTTGCCAGTTTTGATTGATCTGCCATTTCTGCGTCAAACCAAGGCCTGAAAACAGACGCACGCCGTCGTTCCTGACCTCATTGCCAACGGTGCTGGCAATCTCGGCACCCGACCATGGCGACGTCCGCAGACCGACGCGTGTCATGTTCGCCGAGAGATTTTCACCGCGCGCGAACTCCTGCTCAGCGAGCACGGTGGTGAGCTCGGTCAGCTTGTACTCGGCACCAAGTACGTATCGATTGGGAAAGTCGACGCTTTCGGCCTTGCCGGTGACGTCAACTTCGACGTTTGCCCTTAGCTTGAGTCTGCGGTCGTACAAGTCGTACGAAACGCCGGCCAGCACCTGCTGGCTCTGCGCCTCCTTACCGTCGGCGTATTCGTCGTGCGCGTAGCGCAGTCCGCCTTGCGTCGTGAGTGCATCGCGGCGCCATTGCACCTGGCCCTCTGCGACTTCGCGCGAAGCGCCGGTCGTGATCGTGTCCTGGCGATACAGCTGGCCGTCCGCTTGCACGGTTTCGGAAAGCCGGTAGCGCGCGTCGCCACCGACTTTACGAGTGCCGGTTTCCGAACCCGCTTGCTGGCCGAGCCCGAAGCCCGGATCCTGCTTACGCGCGTACGCTCGTGCGGCCAGCTTTTCATCCTCGCGCAACGCTTCCACTTTCCACGCCGTGCCTTCGTTATCGATGCCGGCGACAGAGCGGTCGCTGGTCGCGAACTCGCCCTTCAGCGTTGTTTTCTGGTCGGGCTTGTAGGTGATGTCGGTGCCCACCAGGTCACCGCGCGCGCCGACGTTGCCTTCGTGAATGCCGGTCACGCCGACTTCAACTTCAGCGATCGGCTTGTACGCTGCACGCCCGCCGTATGTCAGTTTTTCGTCAGCGGTATCGGCAGATTCGTAATCGGCGACGATGAACACCGGATTGAAGCCGGCGTCACGCGCCGGAATCGGCTCGCGGAAGAACACCGTACCGACCGCATAGTCGATGTCGTAGTCGAGATAGCGCGTCAGAGCCCGCGTACTGATGATCACTTCGCTGCGGAACCGGTCACGCACTTCGATGCGAATCTTGTCCGAGTTGATCGCAATATCGCGGCGTGACAGGCGATACAAGCCCGAAGTGCCGTCGCCCGGAATCTCATCCTTGACGAACGCCTGCGCGGTCATCGTCGCGAACACGTTGTAGGCAAATGTCTTACCCTGGTATTCGGACTTGATGCCGTTCAGCGTTCGGCTGTAGCGCGACAGCTCGGTGACGGTCAGGCCGGTGTCATAGTCGCCGAACAACGCATAGAACTGCGCCTTCTCGATGCGCAGGTAGAGCTTGCGCGTCGACGCCGCATCGAACTGCGGATCGGTGGCGTCCGCGTACAACGTATAAAACTGGTTCGGGTCAATCGCCTGCCTTAACACCGTGGCGTCTGCACCATTGGGGCGGCCGCGCTCCTTGGCGGTGTCGTACGCGAGGGTCAGCAGATATTCGCCCTTGATCTCGCCCTTTGCGTAAAACGCAAGACGATTCTCATCGAACAGCTTGTCATCGGCATTCACGTCTTTGAGTGCTTCGGAGTTGCCGCTCAACTGCTTGTGGCCCACCGTGCCCTGCGCAAATCCAACCAAGATCCATTCGCGCTTGCTTGGAGTCAGCCACACGCGCACTTCCTGGCGTTGCCGGTCGTTGAGCTGGAATGTCAGCAGGACTTCGCCAGTCTTGGTTGTCGGCGAAAGCTCGATTAACGCGGTGCCGTCGTCTGCGACTTCGAAGCGTGGCTTGCCGCCAAGACGACCCGCCAGCGGATCCCGCTCGATCGCTTCAAGCGCGTCGTACGCCTGATACGGCTCATTGATCTGAAACTCGCCGGAAAGGCCCTGGCGTACTGCACGGCCGTCCTTGTCGGTAAACCGCACGGCTATGACCGGCCGCGTCTTGCCGTCGGCTGACAGGCGCGACCTCTTCTCGTCAAGCGTTGCGTGGGCCGGCGAGGACGCGTAGTAGATCTTGCGCGTTTCTTCACGCACGATCTTGCCGTCGGCGTCACGCACGCTCAGCGTGAATACGTTATTGCCTTCGCCAATGCCGACGCCGCGCCAGGTCGACAGCGCGACGCTGCGCGGCGCGTTCATCAGCGTGCCCTCGAAGTTCAGCGCGCTGACTTTCGCGCCGTTCAGATTGAGCTCGAGGGCATGCGCTGGATCGTGCTTGATAGCGACCTTGATCGCCGGGATCGACGGGTTAAAGCTTTCCTGCGGATGCAGCCACTCGATGCCGGGCTCGGCGGTGGCGAGCCACTTGTCGTCGTACGGCAATTGTTCGACGAGCTGCGTCCGGCGCGTTGCCGCCTTGGATTGCGGCGTGGCGACAACCGACGCGCTGCTGGGTGGCGTTTCACTCTGCACCGCGCCAACTCGCTTGACATAGAAGTCAGCACGCCAGAGCGTGCCGCCCCGCACGTTGACGAACTGTGAGTACGTGCGGCCTGTAAAGCGCGTGTTGTCCGCGCACGGCAGCAGCTCGTAGCCTTCGGCCAGCGAATCCAGATCGAGCTGCACGACGTGCGTTCCGGGCCGAATGTCGTCAAGATGCCAGTTGCCTTCGGTGTCGGTCAGCGCGTAGCGACCGTCTTCCAGCGCAATGCGAACGTTGGCGAGCCCTTTGCGGTCTTCGCTACGCTGATCACACGAGCCGACGATCACGCGGCCGACCAGAATCGCGCGCTCACGGAACAAGTCTTCGCGCACCAGCACGGAAGCGCGAGCCAAGTTCGATGTGACCGGCGGCACCGCCTGTGCAGTGTTCTCGGCGTTGCCCGCGCGAGCTCCCGCCGTGACTTCGGCCACATAACGCAGTGCAACCGTCGCACCGGAGGCGACCGTGCCGATGCTGAACGTGACGCTGCGGCCATCCGCCGCGACGGTCGCATCGGCCAACGGCGCACCGTTCAGACGCGCGGACCCCGGTTGATAACGAAATCCCGGCGGCAGGCGGTCGACGATGCGCGCATTCAGCACCGGTGCGAGCGTGCTGTTGTTGCGAATCGCCAGCGTGTAGGGCATGAACTCGCCGACGCCGACGACGGCCTTGATCGACGCCTTCACAATCTGCAAGCTGCCACTGGCGGGATCGAGCGGAACGTCGATCTCCAGCGCAGGCCCGAGATCGAGCATGAACACGCCGCCGCGCGAACCGGCAACGATGCTGAACGGTGCGCCCGCCAGCGTTTGCAAGGTCGCCGCCTCAACCGTCGAAGGAAAGCTGTAGCCCGTTGGCGGCGTGATCTGCAACCGGTACGTGCCCGGCGCCACTAACGGGAATCGATAGCTGCCGGCTGGCTGACTGATCGTTCCGCCGCACGCGGCAAGCGAACCGCCGCTGATCACGCTGCTCGGATACGGCGTCACGCCGTCATCGCAGAACACCTCGGCCTGCGCGTTGGTTGCCGTGTTGATCAACGTCACTGTCGCGCCGTTAATCGCATTGCCGTTGGTCGAATCGAAGACCAGTCCGAACGGATCGACCAGCGCGCCATCGACGGTCGAGTCGCTGCCGTCGACGACGTCCGTGTACGTCGCGCTCACACTGCTGTTGACAGCCACTGAGAGCCGGCAGTCGTTGGCGACCACCGCTCCGAAAGTCGACTGGATGTATCCAATGAATACGCCGGTCGACACGCCGGTCTCAGTCAGGCGCAGTGTTTCGAGGTCGCCATTGGCGGACTGGACGGTGACGATCACGGTCTCGGCGACAGCGGGATTCAGGTTCTGATCGAGGTCGGTGAGCTTGATGAATACCGGCTGCCCGCCGTGATAGAAGTTGGTCGAAGCGAGGCGATAGTCGCCGGGCACGGCCAGCGGCGACGTGCTGCCGAGCGGCAGCGGCCCGGACGACGGCACAAACGGTCCGCCCGCTGCGCCGGAGGTCGAACACTGTGTTGCAGGAACCGTTTCAACCGCGCCGGTTTGCGGTACGCCGGGCGGCACGAACTGCAGAAACTCGATCAACGACGGCGTGCGCGCAGCGGTCGTGACGGTTACCGCACCGCTGACGCTGGCGGGGGCGCCGGCAACTGTATACGTTGCCGTCGCGGTATTCGTGATGTCGGTATTCGGCGGCGTAGCTGCCATAGCGCACAGCGATAGCGCCGCGCAGCTTGCGGACAACAGCGCCTTGCGCTGCGCGCAAAGCACGCGCAGTGCAAGGCGGGCTGGAGCGAACCCCAGCCGCAAAGCGTCACGAGCGGCGCGCGTCAACGCGCCGCCCGGGACAATGGCGATGTAAAAAAACCTCACTCGCCAGACTGGTTAGTTAACGGTGACGTTGAAGTACACGATCACCGATTCACCAGCCTTCAATTCACCTACGGCGTGGGTCCCCTCGGCAGGCAGTGCGGCCGCGTAGTTGACGGTCACGTTAGGGCTAACAAAATTAGCGCCGTCCGCATCGGCCGCATTCGTAAAGAACTTTGGATACGAGCCTACGGGCCTTCCGCCAGTGAAACTCAACTTGAAACCGAGTCCTGCGCCGCTCTCGGGAGTACCGCCCGCACTCGAACACCTGGCCGGCAGTGGCATCGCACCCCCGCCCGTTACCAGATTTGCATCGAACGCCGTCAGAGTGGTATTAATCACATCGGTCACTGTGCTCAACGTTGCGGATGCTGCGCCGGCAGCGTTGCTGATCGTGATCGTCCAGCGCACGACCGCCCCCGGAATGTGCTTCGGGCTTGTCGTTCCATTGAACGGATCGCAGATCAGCAGCGAGGTCTTCGTGACAGTCAACGTCGCTGTCTCGACGCGGTACGCGCTGCGAGCGGAATGCGCCCCATCGCGCACGATGTCATCGCTCCCAGCCACATCACCAAATACGATGTCGACGCCGGACGTGTCCGCAGGTGATTGCGTTATGACCGCCCCGACGCTTCCTCCGGCCGATCCACCTGCACGTGCCGTCGCGATCAAGCCCACCACGGCGTGATCACCATTGACCTGGCCTGCGGGAATTGCACAGACCACGTAAGCGGTGCGGGTTATATCTGCGGGCAGCTCGTCGATGAAGTTGACGGTGTCCTCACCGACTTGATAGCCGGCGTTGACGCCATTCTCGGCAAATTGCGAACATGCGCCAGTATCAAAGTTGTCTGTCCCAAACAGCGCAGCCCCGCTAGCGGCTTGTGCTGACGTCAGCGCGAAGTCCTGCACGGTGTTGCCGGTGTTTGTGACGGTGAACGTCGTCACTCGCGCTGTTGCCCCCGGGACGACAGATACAAACGCCGTGTCGGTCGTCAGGACATTCACGTTGACGCGGTTGTCGACGACAAACGTTGTGGCCGTCCCTGCACCCACGGTGTTGCCAGTAGGCGATGAGCCGATAGCAGGTTGCGCCACCCCACCGACCGAGTAGTTCAACGTGGACAGGTTGTCGATGCTGGTGCCTGAAGCCGTGCCGGCGGCGTGGACCGTGCCGGTGCCGATCGCGAAGCTCATTGCAACGGCGAGCGCCGCGATGCCCGACCTGAGACGCGTCGGAGGGTTGTTTGATCTACTGCGTTCCATGGTGCTTCTCCTATGTAAAGCGTGATGTGAAGTGAACTGAAAACTGCAAATGCAACTTCGAAATGCAGAGTGCGGATCAGCCGATTCAGGCGGTGGACCCGGGCCTGATGGCCGTCCGCGCTGCAAGCGCGGAGGCCGCCACCACGGCGGGTACTCGTGCGGAGCGGGTATGCGATCCCGCTCCGCGCTATGGAAAGAAAACGTTTTCATGACGAACTACTTGATCACCGCGCGAAATCCGGCTGTGCCCGTCTTCGCAGGTGCGAGATCGCCGCGGTAGGCCCAGCGGAGGTGCGTGTAGTCGGTCGGCAGCGCCGGACGCTCGCGCCCTTCCGGCGTCTTGACCCTTAGCTTGTCTGCAACGCCGTACGTTTTGCCGCCGTCGATCGAAAACGTGACATCGGTGTTGTCACCGAACGCACTGGCACCGACGTAAGTCGTGTTGGCCGGAACCGGATTCGTGATCGCGACGTTGTTGGCCGGCTTGCTTCCGTTATTCGTGAACGTGGTCGTGTAGATCACTTCGGTGCCTGGAGGGGCTTTGTCGAGCGGCACACGAACCTTTTCGACGACGCCCTGCGCGTTTTTCTTTTCAACCTCGGTCTCGGCAACGTTCTTCACCAAGATCGGGTTCTGCTGCGCGACAGCGGATGCCGCGATGAACTGGATAACGACTGCAATGACGATGAACAAAGTGCGCATGATTGATCCCCTTTTTGCTGGTTGATGCTCAGTTGATGACTACGCGAAACTCGATGGTGTGATTGATGGGAGCAGCGGTGTCGCCGAAGCGGACTTTCACCGTGCCAGTGGAAAACTCGGCCTGGTCAGCGTCCGCCGTGTCGGTGCGAGCCTGGCCGTTGACTGTGATGCTGTTGACGACGTAAGCGGTGTTCGCCGGTAGTGGATCGTTGAGCTCGAGGCTTTGCGCAATACCGCTGCCTGAGACCGCGAGCACGATGCGATACGTCACGATCGAACCCGATCTGACGGTCGCTCCGCCGGCTGCATCGACGACGCTGACGACACTCTTCGCGACAACGACAGCGACGCCGCTGACCACATAGCCGCCGGTCTGACGCGCCAGCGCGCGCGTTCCGCCGACGACGGCGTCGACACCGCCCTGACCAAGACCGGGAAGTGTGGTGCCGGGAGCAGCGCCCGCCGCGCCGGCAGTGGTTGATGACGCAGTGAGCTCGACCCGGCCGATGTTGCCGGTGACAAGCGCAGCCGGAACGTCGCTGACGACATAAACGACGCGGCTTGCATCGGCCGCGAGTGCAGGATCGTTGCTGCCTGCGACGTGCAGCGTGTCGGCATTCGGACCGGAGGCCTGAAAGCCGGCTTGCAAACCGTTCTCGAGGAAGATCGCGCCGGCACTTCCGTTGGTCGGATCGAAGTTGTCCCCGGCGACGGCGTTGTTTCGGCTTACGGCGAATGTCTCTGGGCCGTTGCCGGTGTTGGTGAGAACAAACGTGAGCGCGCGGTTGCTGTCGGGTGAGTTAACCGCAACGTTGGCGGCGTCTTGCGAAACAAGCGTGACGTTGATCAGCTCGGCGACGGTGAAACTCGCCGGCGGTGTGGTTGCAGTCGCAGGTGTGCCGCCGATGGAATACGTCAGCGTGGCGGTGTTCTGAATCACCGTTCCCGCCGCGGTGCCGGCCGCGTCGACGACACTCGGCACCGCAGCCGCAAGGCCCACAGCGCACGCGCATAACGCGATCCCCTTTCGCAACACCGAACCCCCTCACACGCGGCTTGTTAATCGACACGTTGTCCGCCTTACGTATGCGCGGGATTGTTAAGAATTGGAGTGCCTTGCTAATCAGAGTTAAGAGGCAGGTTTGCAGCGGGATTCGATTCGGGATCACTCGTGTGTTCCGCGTACGACGTGTGCGATTTTTCGCAGTCGCAAGTAGGAGTTTTTCCTACATCGGCCGCTGTCTGATGACGTACCGGCCATTTGTCCGCACAGCAACGAAGTGCTGCACACAAGGCGGGCTTTTCCGGTTTTTCGAAAATGGTGCCGCAGCTAATCTGACCCGAGTTGGAAAGAGCCGGCAGGCGGATCCGCATCATCGGGCGCACTGCCAAGTCCGCAGTTCAACGAACACGGGGCTGCTTAAGCAGCCGAGCGAGAAATGAAGACGTATAAGTTCAAACCGCTGCTCGCAGCGATTGTTTTGGCACTTCCGTTTGCAGCAAGCGCGGAGTCAGACTTCAATACCGGCAACGGAACGATTACCGCTACCGCGCGTGTCGACTTCACCATCGTGATTCCCCAGGTGCTGTACCTGCGGGTCGGTACAGGAACCGCATTTGCCGACAACGCAACGATCGACATGATCACGTTCACCGTGCCGGCCGCCAATGTTGGCGACCTCACGCCCATAGCGGGCACCGGCGGGGATTTGACTGGCGGTGAAGTTACCGCGCGCTTGATCGGCAACAACGGCAACATCAGTTTGAACGTCACCACCGGTGGTGCGCTTTCGAATGGCGCGGGAGACACGATTCCGTATTCGCAAATCACCACGACTGTGAGCAACTTGGTAACCGGCACAGCTCTGGCGGCGCCGGTGCTGGCGAACGGCGCCGGCACGGCGATCAGCATTCCAGCCACCAACAAGATCGTGAATCGGGACGCGCGCTGGACCTATGCGTACGCAAACACCGCTACCGTTGCGCCAGGTGCTTACGGTGTCACCACCGGTAACAACGGCCGCGCCACCTACACCGCATCGATGCCATAAAGTGCTTCTCCGCGGCGGGCTAGACTGCTCGCCGCGATAGTGCTGCCTCATTGGGGAGTGTGGGCATGCATGTACATCCAACAAGGCATATGGCGGCGCAGGTTGTGGCGCTGCTCCCGCTTTTTCTGGCGACAACGGCGCCGCACGCCTTCACCGTCGACATCGCGGGCGCCAATCCACGCATGGTCTATCTGCAGGTGGGCGTTGGCGCGTTCACCGCCAATTACGTTTCCGGCGGGCAGCCGCAAAACAACCCGACCATCAACGTCGTGTCGGTCGCGGTGCCGGCGGCCCAGGTTGGGTCCGGCGTGGCCCAAACGATGACGACTAACTCGACGGTGGGCGCGAGTTTCTTCGACGGCTTCGTTTTTTGCAATGCGCCCGCGCAGCTCTATATCGGTGGGTTCTACCGTAGACAAGGAGGCGGCGCCGGTACGGCGACGGCAACAGTGCGCGCTACGGTGCCGACCAGCCTAGTCAATGCGGGCGGCGACACGATTCCGTTTTCGCAGATCAGTTGGACCAGCGCGGGCAACGGCGATGGCGCTGCGCCGCAACCGTTTCCGGCCGGCACGTTTATACCGGGCCTACAGGTCATCGGCACGATTGCCCGAAATCAGTGGGCGGAGAGCTGCCATACGTTTGCATACGCCAATAGCAACGTTGTAGCAGCAGGCACCTACACCGGTCGCGTCACCTACACGCTCGCCATACCGTGAATCGCTGCGCACTTGCTGTTCTGACGGCGCTGTGGCTGGTCGCGGCGCCCAACAGCGATGCGGCAACGTTTCGCGTCGACGACAGTGCCAGCATCCCGCAGGAATCAACCGCGCGCCTGAAGTGGCGCGAACTCGTTCCGGGCCGGCGGCCCGACAGCACGCTCGAAGGCACCGTCGCGGTTGCCGTGCGACTGAACCTCGCGCCGTGGACTAATCGCACCGGCCGGCTGTTCCTGGTGTTGCCCGAACAGCCGATCGGAACCGTGCGCGTGAAGTGGACCACGCAAGGCCGCCTGCTCGCCGGGCAACTGGTGTCGGGCCAGCGCGCACTCGTTTACGCAGGGCCGATCACGACACTGCTGCTGGAGGAGACGTTCGCGCTTGCGATCGAAGCCGACGGCGACCGACTGGCGAGCGCGCACCGACTGCAGTTCCATTTTGAGATCGACGTCGAATGAAAATGAAGATCGAAAGGATTGTTCTGTGCATCGCCATGCTGATGGCGATGCCCGCGACTGCATCAGCACAGGGCTTCGCCACACTGGTGTCGCCGCCGCGCTTCGAGGTGCGTGCCAAAGCGGGCGATCGATTGCGGCAGGTCGTCGAGATCAGCAACGCCAGCGGGCAGCCGGCGCGGCTGAAGATCAAGACAGCAGACTGGACGCTCGAGCCGGACTACTCGGTTTCGTTTAGCGATGCACTACAGCCCGGCAGCTGCCGGCCGTGGGTCGCCATCGAGCGGCACGACGTGACGATCCCGGGCGGCGGCAAATACCGCTACCGGTTCGAGATCGCGCCGCCGGCCGATGCGACCAGCGGCGAATGCCGCTTTGCGTTGCTGATCGAGGGCGACGATCAGCAAGTTAAGACCGCGAGCGGGCTGTCGTTTCCTGTCAGCGGCCGCATCGGCGTGATCGTCTATGTCGCACTGGGCGGTGCTGCGCCGGTCCTCGAAGTCGTCGGTACCAGCACCGCGACGGTCGACGCCGAACGGGCACCGGTGCTGATGGTGAAAAACACCGGCAACGCGCACGGACGCATTGCGGGCTTTCTGTCGGGCAAGGACGCGCAAGGCCGCGACCTCGACTTCACGCCGTCGACGTTTCCGATTCTTCCGGGAGAGACGCGGCCGGTGTCGTTGAAGGCGAGCATCGGAAAGGACGATGCGATCAAGGTCGCGTATCCGGTCACGATTCGCGGCGCATTGGAGTGGGGCGACAGGCGCGTGCCGTTCGAGCAACGCTTCGAGTAATGCGCGCCGATGGTGTCGCATGTGCGTTGTGTTTGGCTGCTCTGCTGAAGATCGGTCAGGCGCACGCGGCGGACGACACCAGGGAATATCAGGATCGCCTAATCGACGGCGGCACGCTGGCGCCCGATGTCAGCGATGCATCCGATGACTACGATCGCAGTGGATGGCCGCGCGCTATCCGACTCGAAGGCGTGACCTCGCGACTCAAGCGCAACGGTCAGTCGGTCAGCGAAGATGGCGTCTCCGCCGGCGCATTCATCGACACACCGGCGTACGGCTCATTGAGCTTCGACGGCGTGTTTCGCACCGACGGCGAGGGGCTCGCAACGCTGTGGCAGCGCGGCTTGCCGGTCAGCGGCGGCTGGCGCGTCAACAACGGCCTGGGCGTGCTGAACACGCCGGGGATCGACCTGACACGCGCGCAGACTCGCTTCTACCTGCCGAGCACTCCCGTCACCGGCGTATCGAGCGAATGGCGCAATGCGCGCGGTGTGGCGTTCAATGCCGGCGGCGGCGAGCCCGGCGTGTTCGACGGCATTCGGTTGCCGGTGTTCGAAGGACTCGGCGGCAGCGTCGCAACCGCGGGCGCGCAATTCTCGCCGGCGCCCGGCTGGTTGGCCGGGGCGCAAGTCGCCACCGCGAACGATGTTCCGCTCGGCTTCGGGCCGCTGATCGGTGACGAACGCGTGTCGGCAACCTCGTGGTTCGGCGGCGCCGCCTGGCAAGGCGTGAACACGCGCGTGCAGGGCAACCTGGTCGGCAGCCGCATGCGTTCCGGTGCAAATCCGGGGCCGGATCGGAGCGACAACTTCGGCGGCTGGATCGATGCCTACCTGCAGGATGGCCGGGTCGACCACAGCTTCGGCGCGTTCCGCTTCGACCCCGACATGGTGTGGGGCAACCAGCTGATCAACAGCGATGCGCAGGGCGCGTATTACCGCGCCAGTTACCAGAGCCGGCAATGGTTGATCGACGGCGGCATCGACCGCGTCGTCTCCGTCACCGGCGACGGGCAGGACATCACCTACGCGACCGGGAGCGCCCGCCATCAGTTTTCGCGCGACCTCGGCTTTGGCACCGGCGCCAATGTCAGGCGCTCTGACGACACCGCGTATTCAGCGTACGCATTCGTCGATCGTGTGGCGGGGCTGGGCCTGACACGCGGTCAGTTCGATATCGCCGAGGATTCGTCGCAGCGCGATCTGCAGCTGACGCTCGATCAGAGCTGGAACATGCGCACCGGTACACGGCTGTCCACTGCGGTGTCGGTCGGTCGCGCAACCGATGACAACGGCGTGTCCGGCAACCGGGTGAGCTTCGCCATCTTCGGCGGCGGCGATCTAACGAGCCGTGTTTCGATCGACGGCAACGCGCGCTGGACCAAGAGCAACGCGGCGCAAAGCGAAACCAATTCGTTTGCCAATATTGCCTTGAGCTGGAGGCTCGCAAGCAACCTGGCTCTATCCGTCGTGTACTACGAGAACCGGACCGACACTTCGCAGCCACTGACGGTCGTCTCTCCGATCGCGCAGCCAATTGTTTTCGAATCGTTTCGCGATCGCGGATTTTTCCTGACATTGCGCTTTGACGCGCGCGCCGGTCGCGCCACTGCACCGCTCGGCGGACGACCTGGCGACGGCGCCGGAAGAGTGAGCGGCGTGATCTACCTAGACGCCAACGATGACGCGCGGCTGGATGCTGGCGAACAGGGCGCGGCCAACGTCACGGTAATTCTGGACGGGCGCTATGTCACGCGCACCGACGCTCAAGGCCGGTTCGAATTTTCTTCGGTGATCGAAGGGCGGCACGTCGTCACCGTCGTTCCGGATAACCTGCCGCTGCCCTGGGTGCTGAAGAACGACGGCCGTGCTGAACTGAATGTTTCGGTGCGCTCGTCAACCGAGGTTGAAATCCCGGCGCAAAGAATGCGCTAGAAAATCAGCGCCAGGGTTCGTCCAGTTTCGTCAGCTTCAACAACCGCTGCTCGACATCGAGCAGGCGCTCGGGCTCGACCGACGCAAACCTCGCCTGCACTGCCTTGTACAGCCGGGCGGACTTCGATAGCTGCGGCAATATCGTTTTAGCCACCGAGGCGTCGTTCAACTGTCCGAGCACGTCCTGCAATTCAGACAACGCGTCGATATAGCGCGCGGTGGTCTGCTTCGGCAACGCAACTGCAAACAGGTCGAGCGCATAACGCAATCGCTTGGCCAGGATGCGCACCTGATGGCGACGCTCCGGCGTCAGCGCTGCGAAAAAGCGCCCGGCCTTGATGAGTCTCTTCGCACCGCGCTGCAGTGCCGGCGCTGCAGCGTCGCCGAGCAGTTCGGCGCCCGCCGGCGCCGGTGTCATGCACCAGCGCTCGCCGTTTAAAACGAGCGCGGCATAGCGTGCCGATCGCACAGCATTGCGCGTTTTTTCGCGGGCTCGCCGGCGGCGCTGGTCTGCTTTCGCAACGAGGCGGCGGGTTGCGTCCGCACCCATGGCCTGCCCCAGCGATGGCAACGTCTCGTCGGTGATCACATCCCAGTCGCGCGCTTCGCCGAGGGCTCGCGCAATCCAGCGCAACTCGTCAAGCAGCGGTTCCGGAACGTCGCGATGCTCGCGATCGAACAGCCGCATCGCGGAGCGCACGCGGCGTAATGCAACGCGTGCCTGATGCACGTATTCAGGGTCGTCGTAGCGCAGCAGCAGCTCGATATTCGCGGTCAACACTGCAAGGCCGTGCGCCAGCACCGCCCGCAGCGCGCGTGCCGTCGTCGTCTGGGGATTCAGATCGGCGACGAATCCCCGGGCCGACGCCTTGATTGCGGCCGCCGGCCGTTGCGTTGCCAGCTGATACCCGCGCGCCGCCTTGCTGCGCGCTGACGGAATCAGCATCAGCGGCGCATCACTGCCGGCACCGAGCAGGTCAAGCGCAGCATCGAGCATGGCGATTGGCTCGCCGCGCTTCAGCTCCAGTTCAAGCTCGCAGATCGGTTCGCGGCTGGCATCTGCACCGGTTTTTGCCAAGCTGATCGCACCCACATCCAGCGCGACCTCGATCGTTGCTTCACTGCGCTCGATGATCCACAGCGTTCGTTGCACCTGCGTGTGAAACAGCGGGCGCAACCGCGGCTTCGATTTCTGCTTCGCCAGCAACGCGGGTAACGGCGATTGATGCAAACGTGCCAGATCCAGCCGTCCGCCGCCGCCCGCATGCGCAGCGGCCGGCGTTTCCCATTCACCGCGGTGGCTCAACACGCCTTGAAGCTTGGTGTCGGACTTCAGTGTCTGCAGCCAGCGTCCATCGGTGTGCCGCAGACGCAGCGCCATACGGTGCCGGCGTAGCAACCGGTCGGCGGTGTCGAAGTAGACGTCGTCTATTTCCACTTGCGACGCTGCGACACCTACCAATAGCGAGCGCGCCTTGAGCACGCCGACCTGCTGAGGGTCCAGCTTGAGTTTCAGCTCGGTTTCGGCTGGATCAGAAATACGGGCAGCTTCAGCCATCGCGGCAGTCTATCGGGCGACCGACTCCGGTTGATGACGCCGCCCGTTCGTCCCGCCAATGCCTGCTTCGTCACATGGGTATTGCGCCCGCCAGCGGCCGGCGTAAAGTTGCCGATAGCGCAGGTTTGGACCTGCGCCAGGCTACGTTGGAGGCACTATGAACAAAGCTCTGATAGCGGCGCTTGCAGTGCTATTGGTCGCCGGCTGCAGTTCGATGCCAGTCACTCCGCAGGACACGGTCGATCGTCAATACATGGCGACCATAGAAAATGCAGCGCAACGCTACGGCACGCAGGTCGTCTGGGTCAACCTGCCACAGAAGCGACCGACCGCCACCCAGTAAACTGCAGATGGTGCATTTACTCAGGCCGCGGCTAGCGCGGCCTGTTTTTTAGGCGCGGGTGCTCGGAAGCGTGTTTTCTTCAAGAGTTCAGTTGTTTGCCATAGCTCTCGCCACCGCGGCGTGCGCCACGCCGGGTTCGCTGCAACCCGGAGCTACGGTAGAGCAGGCACGCGCGGCGCTTGGCCGTCCGACCGCCGACATTCCGCTCCCGGGCGGCGGCACACGGCTGCAGTATTCCAATCAGCCGTTCGATCAATCGGTATGGAACGCCGACTTCGATGCGCAAGGCCGGCTGGTGCGCGCCGAGCAGATGATGAGCGATGTAGCGTTCGCACGGGTGCGATCGGGCAAGGACACGCGCAACGACGTGCTGCGCGATTTCGGGCCGCCGGCCGACACGTTCCACTACCGTCTGCAGAACGAAACCGCGTGGATGTATCGCTACTACACGTACGGCAGGTTCCACGCCGCGATGTTTATCTACTTCGACCCTGCCGGCATCGTCAAACGCACTGAAACCGGGCTAGATCCGTGGACGTTGCGCAACGGTGGCCGGAGCGACTGACCGCGCGGGCGCTAGCTTGACAGGCGCATATCCGTAACGAATGCCGTGGCACAATTCGAGCCGCCATGGTGTACGCGTCGGAGTTGACCGCCAAGATCCTGATCGTTGACTCCCAGGGACAACCGGTCCGCTGGGCATTGTTGCCGCGCGCCGCGCGTTACTACGCGGCGGGCAAGGTGCTTACCGAGCTCGGCGAAAATTTGTTCGGCATGGCGGGCGGCGTGCAGGAAGCCACCGGCGCGCGCTCGGAGTTCATCACCACCTCGATCCTGATGATTCGCGGGCGGCATCGCATTCCGCTCGGACATGCACATGTCGGACTGACCAAGCACCGGCTGTTCGTGCGCGACCGGCAGACCTGCGCCTACTGCGCCAGCCGCTTCGTTGAAACGGAACTGACGGTCGAACACATCGTGCCGGTATCGCGCGGCGGGCGCCACGAGTGGACCAATGTGGTCACCGCATGCCGTTCGTGCAATACCCGCAAGGGCAATCGTCGGCCGGAAGAAGCGAACATGCCGCTGATCTACGTGCCGTACGCGGTATGCCGTAACGAAGGCTTCATTCTCAGCAATCGGCGCATCCTGGCCGATCAGATGACGTTCTTGCAGGCATCGTTGCCGCGCCACTCGCGGTGGGCGCAGTAAGCGCGCAATCGCGATAGCGCCGTTGCCCGGCGCCAGTCTGTCGAATTCTCTGCCCACTGCGCGCCGATCATTCGGTTCGCGCTAACCGCAAAGCGCCTTATCGTTCTTTATCGGACCGGTACTTGTCCATGGGAGAACACGATGAGCTCGCAGCGGCATTGCCTGACTGACGATCACCAGACGCCGCGCGCGTTTCCCGCGCGTGCCGCAGCGGCGATCGTCGTTCTGGTTACGCTCGGGTTCGTGAATGCGGTGCCGCCGGTCACGCCCGATCCGGCAATGAGTGTGCAGTCGCGCACCGGGCAGACTACACCCGCAACATGCGGCTGAGCCGCCCGCGCCTGAGGGCACGCGCGAGGAGGCCGTTCAGGCCACCTCGCATACGTTTGAAACGCCTACTTCAAATGCTTGCTGACGTACTTCGTCAGCTCGAACATCGACGCCTGAGCCTTGCCGAACAGCGCGCGCAGCTTTTCGTCCGCGTTGATCATGCGGCGGTTGGCCTTGTCCTGCAGGTTGTTCTTCTTGATGTATTTCCAGATCTGGCTCGTAACTTCGGTGCGCGGCATCGGCGTTGAGCCGATGATCGCCGCCAACGGACCGGTGGGCATCATCGGCTTCATG
>JBGSWY010000230.1:0-7607 GCA_041751715.1 Burkholderiaceae bacterium | reverse complement strand
CAACACGACCAACGATGACAGGCGCGGAGAAAATCAACAAACTGTTAGCCCATTTTTGCGCCGGCGTTTTGAGCACCGCAGTGGTTGGCACGAAGTGCCCGACAACGTAGGCGGCGCAGCTGCGCCAGCCGCTGCTGCCGCGCGAGAACCTCCGAGCTACTTCTTTTCCCTCGGCAACCTCCCGAGGAGATAGAACTCATCGTTCGGCCGCATGCCGATCATGTTCGCCATACGGTTGGACAGTGCGAAAAATGCGGCGATCGCTCCGATGTCCCAGATGTCTTCGTCGCTGAACCCCTGCTCTTTAAGTGCCTCGAAGTCGGCGTCCTCGATCGTCGACGATGCGGTCGCGACCTTCATCGCAAATGCCAGCATCGCCTTCTGCCGGGGCGTGATGTCCGCCTTGCGGTAGTTGACCGCGATCTGATCGGCGATCACCGGCTGCTTTTCGTAGACGCGCAGGATCGCGCCGTGCGCGACGATGCAGTACAGGCAGTCGTTGGCACCGCTGGTGGCAACGACGATCATTTCCTTCTCACCCTTCGTCAACCCCGAATCACGCAGCATCAGCGCATCGTGGTAGGCGAAAAATGCGCGGCATTCGTCGGGTCTGTGCGCGAGTGTGAGGAACACATTCGGCACGAATCCCGCTTTATCCTGCACTTGGAGCATGCGCGCTCGAAGATCTTCGGGCACCTCGTCGATCGATGGCACGGGATAGCGGCTGATTGACTTCGTCGCGTTGTTCACTTGATCTGCTCCGGCAATAGTTCCGCGCGCGGCGCGGGCGAGTGCGTTGCGAACTGGATCTCATACAGGTGCGCGTATAAACCGCCGCGCTGCAGCAGCTCGCGATGGCTGCCTACCTCGATGATCCGGCCGTGTTCGAGCACCACGATGCGGTTGGCACGCTCGATCGTCGACAACCGATGCGCAACGACGAATGTGGTGCGACCCTGCATCAGACGCTCGAGTGACATTTGTATGTAGCGTTCTGATTCCGAATCGAGCGCGGATGTCGCTTCATCGAGCAACAGGATTGGCGCGTCTTTCAGCAACGCTCGCGCGATCGAGATTCGCTGGCGCTGCCCGCCCGATAATTTGACAGCGCTTTCGCCGATCGGCGTGTCGAACCCCTTTGGCAACGACTCGATCAACGGCAACAGGAACGCCGCCTCTGCCGCCGCCCGTACGCGCTCCATCGGCGCGTCGCGCTGCCCGCCATAGGCGATGTTCGCCGCAACGGTATCGTCGAACAGCACGACGTCCTGCGACACCAGCGCAATCTGCCGGCGCAAACTGGCCAGCGTCAGGTCTTCGATCGGCACGCCGTCGAGCACGATCTCGCCCGATGTTGGCCTGAGAAAACGCGGAATCAGGTTGATCAACGTCGTCTTGCCGGCGCCGGATGGTCCGACCAGCGCGATCATTTCGCCGGGGTCGACCCGCAGATTGATGTCGGCGAGCGCATTCGAGACTGCTTCCGGGTAGCGAAACGACAGATGACGGAACTCAACCGCGCCCTTCGTCTGGCCGATGGTCCGCGTTCCCGTCTCCTGCTCGGGACGCAGATCCATCATCGCAAACACGCTTTGCGCGCCGGCGGCCATGCGAGCCAGCGGGCCGTTGAGCGACGACAGGTGCCGCAGCGCCGGCAGCAACAGCAACGCCGCCGCCAGAAACGTGACGAAGTCGCCGGCCGAGGCCTGCGTCTCACGCACCTGCCACAGCGCAATCATCATCACGATCGCGACCCCCAACGCCCCCAGGATCTGCGTAATGGGCGTGGCGGCCGACCATGCGACCTGCATCCGCATGGCGAAGCCACGAAGCTTGGCATTGATATGGCGAAAACGTTCGTTCTCGTAGCCTTCGCCGTCGTAGATCTTGACCACTGCGCGCCCCTCATGCGCTTCCTGCACAGCACGTGTCATCTCACCGAGCATCGCCTGATTCTCGACGTTCAACCGGCGCAGGCGTCTGCTGAACAGGCGCAACGTCAGCACGATCAGCGGCGCCAGCAGCAGAGTCACCAAGGTCAGCTGCCAGTTGTAATAGACGAGCATCAACAGCAAGCCGATGACGACCAGCGAGTCGCGCACGGCCGTGTTCAATACTTCGGCCGCCAGATTCAGCGCATTGGTCGCCTCGTTGACGAACTTCGAGATGACCACGCCGGATGGAAGATCCTCGAAGGTCGCCGTCGGCCAACGCACCATGCGCTCGAACATCGTCATGCGCAGTGTCATCAGGACCGATTGCGAGATTCGATTCAGCAGGTAGGAACTGGCGAAGGACGCCATCCCGCGCACGACGAACACACCGACGAAGGTCAACGGCAGCCAGATCACGCTGCGCATGTCCTCAGCGCGCAGCGCGCGATCGGTCAGTACGCCGGTCAGTTTCGCCAGGATCGGGTCCGTCGCGGCCGCCACTGCTGTCGCCAGCAACGCAAACACCAGCACTTTGCGATGACCGAGCACCATGCTGAACAGCCGACGCAGGTTCGGGTCGTCGAGCAGGCGCGGGTGAGATAAAGACGAACTGGTCATGGGTGGCGCGTGCCAGAATTCTTGTATGCAGTTACGCCCTCGACGCGGCCGGCGCGGTCCAGTGAAACCGTCAAATCGCACCCGAGCGGCCGCGCAGCGGCGGGTCGGGCTAGGCGCAAAGCGCAGCCATAGCGGGGCCTATGGCGAGCATTTGCAACAACGCCCGGCGCGGCGAGGCACGGACGAGCGCGGGGCGTATTTCGGCGGTCTCACTGGACTAGTGTATGCGATGCACCCGCGGAAACACCCTCAGCTACCGTGACGCCGCTGATCGTCCGTCTGCCGAATCACCTGGGGGATGCGTGCATGGCGCTGCCGGCACTCGATCTGCTGGCCGAAACCGGTCATGCGCTGACGCTCGTCGCGCGGCCGTGGGCTAAAAATCTGTTTGCCGCGTATCCATGGCCGGTCGTCTCGTTGCGCGGCTCGCATCTCGACAGCGTTCGAGCGTTGCGCGAGTTCAGCGGCCGGCGCGCATTGCTGCTGACCAACTCGTTCGGCAGCGCGCTTGAATTCCGGCTGGCGCGCATTCCGGCCTTCGGCTACTCGCGCGATGGCCGCTCCTGGCTGCTGCGCGAAGCGGTCGCCGCCGATCCGAACGACCACATGGTCGAGTACTACTACCGGCTCGCCACTGTGCTCACCCGCACTGCGTTCAAGCTTCCGCCCGATCCGCAGCTGTGCATCGACGACGCCGCCCGGCAGCGCGCGCGTGAACTGCTTTCGGCGCGCGGGACAGCCACGAACTATGTTGTGCTCTGCCCGCTGGCGGTGGGGTTGCACCACGGCAAGGTCAAGGCATGGAACGGGTTTCCGCAGCTTGCCGATGCCCTGATGGCGAGCGGCGTAAACGTCATCGCCATGCCGGGGCCGAATGAAACCTCAGCCGTACGCGAAGCACTGCCCGGGGCAGTCGTGCTGCCTGAATCGGATGTCGCAACCTTTGCCGCTTTGTTGGCCGGGGCACGCCTGGTGGTTGCCAATGACAGCGGCCCAGGGCATCTGGCCGGAGCGGTTGGTGCGCGACTGATCAGCATATTCGGCGCGACAGAGCCCGAGAAAACGCGACCGTGGAGCCGCAGCGCGACACTGATCGGTTCGGGTGCCGGGTGGCCGAGTTATGAAGAAGTTTCCTGCGCCGTTAACGCTGCCCTGCGAGACTGATCCGCCGCAGCACCTTCGCGTGCCAGGCAGACGCCGAGCATGATGGCGATCATGTGGCCCTCGTTGAAAGCGTAGAAGTGAGAACTGAACAAGCTCGTGACACACCACGACAGCAGCAACGCAATGCCGATCAGCCGAAAAGGCCCTCGCACCGGTTGGCGTAGGGCGGAGAACAGAAACCACGCGAACGCAGCCAGGCCGAGCAGACCCGTTTCCGCCAGTATCAACAGGTACTGGTTGTGCGGATCGGCCGTCAGCGTCGCCTTCCAGCCGGTGTATCGCTGTGTAACCACGCGTCGATAAGCTTCCGGAAACGATCCGACGCCGTGACCGATCAGTGGCGATTCGCGCACAATCGCCGCCCCGGTGTTCCACATCATCACGCGAATACCCATCGGCGTGATCACGGTGGCACTGGCTGTTTGGGTGACCTCCTGCACAGCGATCGCAAAGCGTGGCTTGATCAGCGGTGAAAACTGAATCGCCCCGGCGGTCAGCACCACCAGAATCGCCAGTGCAATAGCTCGCTCGCGGCCGCGCCATAGACCGAACACGACCGCGATCGCAGTGATCGCAAGCAGCACGTACCCGCTGCGGGCGTACGAAATGAACACCACGTTGGTCACCATCAGCGCTGCTGCTGCGCCCCACGCCCATTGCTGCCACGAGCCACGCCGCGCATGCGTCGCAAAAAGTACCAACGCGAGCGACGCGCCGACCGTCAACGCCATACTTTGCGTCACGTGGTTGCGCAGCACGATGCCGCCTTTCACATCCGACGTCGCTTGCGCCGCTCCAAAGTCGAACGCAAAGAATGACGCCACCGCCGCCGCACCGGCAACGATGACGAAGGTGCCTGCGAAAACGATCTTTGCCCGGCGCGTATCGAAGATGGCGAGCGCGATGAACAGCAACATGAGGGTGCGCCATCCGGTCCAGGCCTTGAGCGCCACCGCGAACGGTGCGGTGCTCCATAGTGTCGCGAGCATCAGGATCGCCAGGAAAATCATCGCTGCTTTTCCCAGCGGCTGATGCCAGGCACGCCGCACCCGTTCGAAGCATGAGGGTGCCGCCAGGAAAGCGAGCAGCATCAAACCGGCAGCGATGTTGGCGAGCGCTGCGCCGGTAAAGGTGCCGATGGCAACCAGCGCCGCGGCGGTACGTGCCAGCGCAATCGCCCAGCGGTCTCGACGCTGATTGGCAGGCGCAACATGGATTGGATCGACCGGTGCATCGAGTCGCTCGCCACCCAAGGTTCGCCGTCGCCACCGATCCCAGCGAAAACGCAGCCATGACCAGCCGCGACCGCGCCCCATGCGCTTGCGGTCCAGCACGCTGGCAAACCGGCCGTTCATGCTTCCCTGCTCGACAATCGGATCGGCCAGCCAGTAGTGGGCGATGCCCATCGCGGCATCGGCTTCCCGCACCAACCAGTCGGCTGGCCGCGTGATCCTGTGCTGCGCTACGTACTGCAGACGCAGGCGGGCCGCGCG
Organism: Burkholderiaceae bacterium; assembly: GCA_041751715.1. Lineage (GTDB taxonomy): Bacteria > Pseudomonadota > Gammaproteobacteria > Burkholderiales > Burkholderiaceae_F > JACCZX01. The sequence goes on along the minus strand of JBGSWY010000230.1, from coordinate 2,398 downwards.
ATCGTCGATGACGGTGGCATCGGTCGCAGGCAGCGGCACCTCCGTGCGAACCAGCGGCAACGCCGAATCGGGTGCCGGTTGTACGTATTTGTTGTCGGCGCAGCCGAGATAGACCATGTAGGGCTGCTCGATCCGGTCGGCGGCGCGCATTGCTGCGCCGAACACCTGCGCGAAGTTCGACGCGAGGATCGCGTCGTCTTCGAACACCAGCACGCGACGGTAGCCGCGCTCGACGCAGCGCTTCCACGTCTCGATGTGCTTCAACACCAGCGACTGCTGCGGCCTGGCCATGTCGCTCGGAGCGAATGTGGATTCGATCTGCTCCGATGTGAGTTTGTCCGCGTCGTGCGCGAAGATCCATTCGAACGCGACGTCGTGTTGACGCAGCTCACGCTCGATGTGTGCGATCCGGTCGTGGAACGACTTCACGGACAACACGAATACCGCATCGACCTGCGAATTGACCGACCAGCGGAGCGGAACAGCCGCGGGGCTTTTGCTGGAAACCGGAACCACGAAAGGGAATGCGCGCTGAGATATGAGCCGCGATTGTAGTGAGGCGCGGATAGGCAGCGGAAGTAAGATGCCGCCCGCACCCCCTTGTCCCCATGAATCCGCATCTGAGCATTGCGATCATCGCGCTGAACGAAGAGCGCAACCTGCCCGATTGCCTGGCAAGCGTTGCATTCGCCGACGAGATCATTGTGGTTGATGGCGGCAGCGATGACCGCACTTGCGACATCGCGCGCGCGGCCGGCGCGCGCGTGCTCGAGTCGCGCGACTGGTCTGGTTTCGGCGATCAGAAAAATCGTGCGATCGAGGCATGCAACGGTCAGTGGGTGCTGTCGCTCGATGCGGACGAGCGTGTGCCGGAGAAGCTGCGCGACGAAATTCTGTTTGTGCTGCGCGACCCTGCATTTGATGTTTATGAGATCCCGCGCCGGTCCTATTACTGCGGCCGCTTGATGCGCCACTCGGGCTGGTGGCCGGACCATGTTCGAAGATTGTTCCGGCGCGGCACGGCGCGCTTTTCGCAGGCGCCGGTGCACGAATCTCTTGAAACGGATCGCCGCGTCGGCCGGCTTCTGAATCCGATCGAGCATTGGAGCTTTCGCTCCATGGAGCAGGTGCTCGACAAGGTCAACCGCTATTCATCGCTATCGGCGCCGGTTGTCGTGGCGCGCGGGCGCCGGCCGACGATCGTCACCGCGGTCATGCACGGGGCAGCCGCTTTTTTTCGCACGTATGTTTTGAAGCGCGGATTTCTAGACGGCACCCATGGATTCATGCTCGCGGTCAGCAATGCCGAAGGGTCGTACTACCGGTATGTAAAGGCGATGTTGCTGAGGCAACAACAGGGCGACGCTGATTAACAGCCTGACTCACGAAATGTTGATTTCGGTCGTTGTCGCGACCTACAACCGACCCGATGCCCTGGCTGCTTTGCTGCGCAGCCTCTCCAAGCAGGATGACCGCCACTTCGAAGTCGTGGTGGCAGACGACGGGTCCGGACCGGAGACCGAGTCTGTCATCAAGCGCGCACAGCCCGCGCTGCCGGCGCCGCTGGTTCATGTGTGGCAGGAAGACACCGGCTTCCGATTGGCGGCCGCGCGCAATCGGGCGACCGCGCAAGCTCGCGGCGACTATCTGATCTATCTGGATGGCGATTGCCTGGTGCGACACCACTTCGTGCGCGCACATCGCGCGCTGGCAGAGCGAGGCTGGTGTGTGGCGGGCGGGCGGGTTCTGCTCGGCGACGCATTTACACGCATGACATTGACCGAGGGAACTGCGATCGAAGATTGGGGCGTTACCGCCGCGACGATTGCCTCACTTCAACAAAAAATGAATCGGGCGTCCTCGCTGCCGTGGTTGCCATTGGGTCCGCTGCGCAAGCTCGGCGGTCACCGCTGGCAGCGCCTGCGCGGATGCAACTTCAGCGCATTTCGAGCGGATGTCGAAAGAGTCAACGGGTTCGACGAGTGTTTCGAGGGTTGGGGCTTCGAGGACTCGGACTTTGCCGCGCGCCTGATCGAATCCGGAGTGCGGCTCAAGTACGGGCGATTGGCGACCAACGTGTACCACCTCTGGCATCGTGAGCACGACCGCGCGGCGAAAGGAGAAAACTGGGAGCGGCTGCAGGCGCGCATGCAATCGCGCGCCACGCGTGCGCAGATTGGACTCGATCAATACCCAAGGCGCGTAGGCACTACGTGTAGTTGAAGTACGCGCGGCGCACTCTCGGCTGCATCGCCAAGTCGGCGGCCAGACGATCTTCGGGGCGAACACGCCATTCTTCAGGTAGCGCAACGTCCACGCTGCCCGCGCCGTTGCGGTAGCTGATGACGATGCGGCAGCCACTGCCCGCGTGCCCGTTGGTGACGCGATAGGGATTGAG
>JBGSWY010000229.1:0-11633 GCA_041751715.1 Burkholderiaceae bacterium | reverse complement strand
CCCCCGGTCGCTGCGCGCCCGCCCCCCGTGGGGGCACGCGATTCGCTTGGGGCGGCCCGGCGCTCATCGCCGGACCCGCGATCCAATCCTGCATCGCGCAGTTCTGCATCGGCAGCGGTGTGCCCGGCCACCTTCAATGCCGTCGCCAGCACCCGAGTCACAAAGTTGCCGTCGAGGCCAATACGCGTATCGCGAAAGTGAGCGAGCTTCTCTGCGATCAGCCAGGTCTGCGTTTCGGCATCCGGTGCACGCAACAATGCTTCGGCCAACCGCAACAAGGCGATGCCTTCCGGCGTGGCCAGTGGAAACGAGTTAAGAAGGTTCTGCGCCGACAGCAGCCGCGCATCTTCGGCGCGAACCGAATCGATATAGCGCAGCGCGCGTGCTCGCGCCCCTTCGCGAACGGCGCTTGCTGGCGTATCGGTTGCCACCAGCGCGCGCACTGCATCACGTTCGTCCTGGTATGGATCACCCAGGTCAGGCAATCTCTGCAGCGCTTGGATGACGCTATGCAAGCACGCTCCCGCGACCATGTATGTTCTGAAATTTAACACTCGCCCACAGCCATCGACGCCGCATGTTCGACTTCTCCGCCGAAGGCGGCCTGACCGCGCTGTTCTTTGCGAGCTTTCTGTCCGCGACGATCCTTCCGGGCGGCTCCGAGATAGTCTTGGTCGGGATACTTCACAAGCATCCGGACTCGGTGTGGATGGCGATTGCCGTTGCGACCGTCGGCAATACGCTCGGCGGTGTGACGTCCTATTGGATCGGGCGGCTGCTACCGAACAAGGCGCAACAGAAAGCGATCGGCTGGTTGAAGCGCTGGGGTTACTGGGCGCTGCTGATGTCATGGATTCCGCTGGTAGGCGACGCGCTGTGCCTGGCCGCAGGATGGTTACGCTTCAATTTCTGGCTATCGCTGCTCGCATTCGCGGTCGGCAAGTTCGCACGGTATCTGTTCGTCGCAGGCGCCTGGATAGGCCTTACCGCCTGAGCCCGTGTCCCCTCGCCCGCTTCGTATAATCACCGGTCACCCCATTGAGTCTGTCGCATGAAAATCCTTGTTCCCGTTAAGCGCGTAGTCGACTACAACGTGAAGGTGCGCGTGAAGTCGGACAAAACCGGCGTTGACGTTGCCAACGTCAAGATGTCGATGAATCCTTTCGACGAGATCGCGATCGAGGAAGCGGTGCGACTGAAGGAGGCGGGGGTGGCCACCGAAGTGATCGCCGTGTCGTGCGGGTTGCCGCAATGTCAGGAGACGCTACGCACCGCAATGGCGATCGGCGCCGATCGCGGGATCCTGGTCGAAACCGACGTGGAATTGCAGCCGCTGGCCGTGGCGAAACTGCTGAAGGCGATCGTTGACAAGGAGCAGCCGCAACTGGTGATCGCCGGCAAGCAGGCGATCGACGACGATGCTAATCAAACCGGCCAGATGCTCGCTGCGTTGGCCGACATGCCGCAGGCAACCTTCGCATCGAAGATCACGATTGCCGATGGCCGCGCGCAGGTCACGCGTGAAGTCGACGGCGGGCTGGAGACGATTTCGATCGCGCTGCCTGCGGTCATCACGACCGATCTTCGCCTGAACGAGCCGCGCTATGTCACGTTGCCGAACATCATGAAGGCGAAGAAAAAACCGCTCGAGAATCTGAAGCCGGCCGATCTGGGTGTCGACGTGACGCCGCGCCTGAAGACGTTGAAGGTGACCGACCCATCCGGCCGCAAGGCAGGCGTGATCGTGCCGGATGCGGCAGCGCTGGTTCAGAAGTTGAAGACAGAAGCGAAGGTGATCTGATGCCGGCTCTAGTGCTTGCCGAACACGACGACAAGTCGATCCGGCCCATGACATTGAATACGGTTACGGCGGCTGCCAAGGCGGGCGGCGAGGTGCACGTACTGGTGGTCGGGCACAACGCGGCCGATGCTGCCAAGGAAGCTACGAAAATCGCCGGGGTGTCCAAAGTGCTGCTGGCCGATGGTGCGCAGTTTGCCGATGGTCTGGCCGAGGCGGTGGCGGCACAGATCCTCGCGGTGGTCTCCGGGTCGAACGGCTACAGCCACGTGTTCGCCCCGGCGACCGCGTACGGAAAAAACATTCTGCCCAGAGTGGCAGCCAGCCTCGATGTGGCGCAGATCTCCGATATCAGCAGCGTTGAATCGGCCGATACGTTCACGCGGCCGATTTATGCCGGCAATGCGATTGCAACGGTGCAGTCGATCGATCCGATCAAGGTGATCACGGCGCGGCCGACCAGCTTCGAACCGGCGTCGAGCGAAGGCGGCACTGCGACGGTCGAAACGATCGAAGCGGTCACGGTCGGCGATGCGTCGCGGTTCGTATCGCGCGACGTGGTCAAGCTGGATCGTCCCGAATTGCAAGGCGCAAAGATCGTCGTGTCCGGCGGGCGCGGTATCGGCTCGGCCGAAAATTTCAAGTTGCTAGAGCCACTGGCCGACAAGCTGAATGCGGCCATCGGCGCCTCTCGCGCCGCCGTCGATGCGGGTTACGCGCCGAACGACTGGCAGGTAGGGCAGACCGGCAAGGTGGTCGCGCCGCAGTTGTACATCGCCGTCGGCATCTCTGGCGCGATACAGCACCTGGCCGGAATGAAGGATTCGAAGGTCATCGTCGCGATCAACAAGGATCCCGAAGCGCCGATCTTCCAGATCGCCGATTACGGATTGGTCGGAGATCTGTTCGAGATCGTGCCGCAGATTGTCAAGGAACTATGAGCTACGTCGCGCCGCTGAAGGACATGCGGTTCGTGCTGAACGAACTGGCTGGCTTGAACGAGATCCAGCAACTTCCCGGTTGTGAAGATGCGACCGATGAAACCGTGCATGCCGTGCTCGAGGAAAACGCGCGCTTCATGAGCGAAGTGGTCGCGCCGCTGAATTGGAGTGGCGATGTTCAGCCAGCGAAGTGGGACAACGGCAAGGTCACCACGACGCCGGGGTTCAAGGCGGCGTTTCGTTCGTTTGTCGAAGCGGGCTGGCAGGGTGTGCAGCATCCGACGCAGTATGGCGGCCAGGATTTACCGAAGGTCGTGGCAACACCATGCATGGAAATGATGCAGGCCGCGAATCTGTCGTTCGCGTTGTGCCCTCTGCTGACGGATGGCGCAATCGAAGCGCTGCTGACGGCGGGCTCGGACGAGCAGAAGGACGCGTATCTCGGCCGCCTGATCGACGGCAGCTGGACCGGCACGATGAATCTGACCGAGCCGCAGGCGGGCTCCGATCTGGCGCAGGTACGAACGAAGGCCGTGCCGCAGGGCGACGGCACGTATCGGTTGTCCGGCCAGAAGATCTACATCACCTATGGCGAGCACGATCTGGCTGACAACATCGTGCACCTGGTGCTGGCGCGCACACCGGATGCTCCGGCTGGCGTCAAGGGGATCTCGCTTTTCATCGTCCCGAAATTCCTGTTCGGCGGCGATGGCGCGCTCGGCAAGCGCAACGATGTGTATTGCGCGTCGATCGAACACAAGCTCGGCATCAAGGCGAGCCCGACCTGCGTTCTGATTTTCGGCGACGACAAGGGTGAGGTAGGCGCAGGCGCAATCGGCACCGTGATCGGCGAAGAAAATCGCGGCCTCGAATACATGTTCATCATGATGAACGCCGCCCGCTTCCAGGTCGGCATGCAGGGCATCGCGATATCCGATCGCGCGTATCAGAAGGCGGTCGAGCACGCGAAGGAGCGCGTGCAGAGCCGTGCGGTCGAAGGATCGAGCGGGCCGGTGTCGATCATTCAGCATCCGGACGTGCGGCGCATGCTGATGTTTATGCGTTCGAACACCGAAGCGGCGCGCGCGGTGGCGTATGTCGCGGCCGGCTACAACGACATCGCGCATCATCATCCGGACGCCGACCGGCGCGCCGCAGCCACGGCTGCGTACGAATATCTGGTTCCGATCGTCAAGGGCTGGTCGACCGAGATGTCGATCGACGTCACTTCGACCGGTGTGCAGGTGCACGGCGGGATGGGCTTCATCGAAGAGACCGGCGCCGCCCAGTACTACCGCGATGCGCGCATCCTGACGATTTACGAAGGCACGACCGCGATCCAGGCCAACGACCTGGTCGGCCGCAAGACCGCGCGTGATGGCGGTGCGACGGCGCGCGCTTTCATCGCCGAAATGCGCGCGACTGTGGCGGAAGCCAATGCAGGCGATGCGGAATTGCAGTCGATCGCAGGACGGCTCGCAACAGCGGTCGATGCGTACGAGTCGGTGGTCGACTACATCGTCCGCGAGTACAGGACGGACATTCGCAGCGTGTTCGCCGGCTCCGTTCCCTATTTGAAGCTCGCAGGCATCGTGCACGGAGGCTGGCAAATGACGCGCGGGGCGTTGGCGGCCACGAGGCTTGTCAGTGACGGTACCGACGTCGAGTTCTGCCGCGCCAAGATTGCGACCGCGCGGTTTTTCGCTGACCACATGCTTGTGACTGCGACGCCGCTGGCCGAAAGTGTCGTCGGCGGCAGCGTCGGCACACTGGCGCTTGCCGAAGCACAGTTCTGACTCATAGCAGCTGGCTATCGCACGATTAGCGATAATCGATTTTTCAACTACTTGCTACGCGCGTAGATTGCCCGGCATTGCTGCGGGCTTCAGCGCCCGCAGCCATTCAAGGAGACTCATATGCAACTCAAGGACTCGAAGACCGAACAGAACCTGAAAGACGCGTTCGCAGGTGAATCGCAGGCGAACCGCCGTTATCTGTACTTTGCTGCCAAGGCCGATGTCGAGGGCTATAACGATGTCGCTGCTGTTTTCCGCTCGACCGCAGAGGGCGAAACCGGGCACGCGCACGGGCACCTGGAATACCTCGAAGCTGTCGGCGATCCCGCGACCGGCTTGCCGATCGGGCCGACCAAGTCGAACCTGAAAGCGGCGATCGCGGGCGAGACGCACGAGTACACCGACATGTATCCGGGTATGTCCAAATCGGCGCGCGATGAAGGTTTTGACGAGATCGCCGATTGGTTCGAAACGCTGGCCAAGGCCGAGCGCTCGCATGCGAACAAGTTTCAGAAGACCCTCGACACGATAGTTGACTAGGGTTGGACCACCGGCCCCTTCGGGTCCGGCGACAGGGGCTTTGTGAAAGAGGGTAGCCTGCTTGCGCCCACGCGGCATCCGCTGGCGTGGAAAACACCGGAGTTCAACGACGAGCAAGCGCTCAACACTGAACTCGCGCGCATATTCGACATCTGTCACGGGTGCCGCCGTTGTGTGAGCCTGTGCGGTGCATTTCCAACGCTCTTCGATCTGGTCGACAACGGGGCCACCGGCGAAGTCGACGGCGTGCCTGTCGAGAAGTACAAGGAAGTGGTCGATCAGTGTTACCTGTGCGACATGTGCTACATGAGCAAATGTCCGTACGTGCCGCCGCATCCGTGGAACGTCGACTTTCCGCATACGATGCTGCGCGCGAAGGCGGTGCACTTTTCGAAGCACGGCGCGCCCGGCACCGATAAGTTTCTGACGTCGACCGACAAGGTCGGCTGGTTTGCCGGCATCCCGATCATCACGAAGGCAGTCAATGCGATCAATCAGGGCGCGCCGGCACGCGTGGCGATGGAAAAACTGGCAGGAGTCGATCGCAATGCCTGGCGGCCCGACTTTGCAGCCAAGAAGTTTCGTTCGGCCGCGCGCTCCAATCTTTCGGCGCCGGTGCGCGACGGCGCGAAGACGCCGGGCAAGGTGGCGATCTATTCAACGTGCTACATCAACTACAACGAGCCCGGGATCGGGCACGACCTGATAGCGATCCTCGATCACAACGAAATTCCGTACGTGATCGTGGACAAGGAGGCGTGCTGCGGGATGCCGAAGCTGGAGATCGGCGATCTGCAATCGGTCGAGCGGCTTAAGAACTTCAACATCGCGCCGCTCGCCAGCTTGGCGCGTGATGGCTACGCGATCGTCACCGCGATTCCGTCGTGCACATTGATGTACAAGCAGGAGCTGCCGCTGATGTTTCCGGACGATGCAGACGTTCAGCTGGTGAAGCAGGCCATGTGGGATCCGTTCGAGTACCTGGTAGCGCGCAAGCGAGACGGCCTCCTGAAGACCGACTTTACGCAAGCGCTCGGCACGGTTTCGTATCACGTGCCGTGTCACAGCCGCGTGCAAAACGTCGGCCGCAAGACCGAAGAGCTGTTGAAGTCACTGCCCCATACCACCGTCAACACGGTCGAGCGCTGTTCGGGCCACTCGGGCGTATGGGGGACGCGCAAGCAATTTCACGCGATGGCGATGAAGATCGGAAAGCCGGTCTTCAGAAACATGGCAGGCGTGAAGCCGGATTACATCAGCTCCGATTGCCAGCTCGCAGGGCATCACATCGAGCAGGGCATCGAGCAGTTTGCAAGCGAAGCGCTCGACGGAAAAACTGCGAAGGTCGCGCATCCGATCACTTTGTTAAGAATTGCTTACGGGCTTCGAGATGACTCTTACACGCAATGACCTGCTGACGCTTGAGGCCTACGCGCGCGAGCGTCAGCAGTTTCGTGCCGACGTCATTGCGCACAAGAAAAATCGGACGGTACGCCTCGGCGAGCATGTCACGCTGATCTTCGAGGATGAGCTGACGATCCGTTACCAGATTCAGGAGATGCTGCGAATCGAAAAGACGTTCGACGAGCGCGGCATTCAGGATGAGCTCGACGCCTATGTTCCGCTGATACCCGACGGCACGAATCTGAAGGCGACGATGATGATCGAGTACGAAGACGAAGTCGTTCGCAAGAAGGAGCTTGCGCGGCTGAAGGGCGTCGAAAGCCGCGTTTACGTCGAGGTAGACGGCCATCGGCCGGCATTCGCCATCGCCGATGAAGACCTGCCGCGCGAAAATGAGGAGAAGACTTCCTCGGTGCACTTTTTGCGGTTCGAGTTCGAGCCGGCGATGATTGCGGCGTTCAGGCGGGGTGCGGCGATCGCGCTGGGGGTCGATCACCCCAGCTACCGCGTGCGACTCGACGAGATCGCGCCCGAGGTACAGGCTTCGCTGGCGCGCGATTTCGGCGCGACTTAGCGAACCCCTTGCCAGGACTCGCGTACTGTATAAAAATACAGTACCGAGTGAAGCGTGTTTCAACCGACCTATGACATTGCGCCGGAGGCCTGCAGTGGGCGCTGCGCAGCCAGTCGCCGCACCGATAACGATCGTGCGCAAGGGGCGTGGCGCAGTTTCCAATATTGCGCATCGTTTCGAATCGGTCGCACGCGCAATCGATGGTGATGCGCTCGACGCGGCGCATCTCGATACCGAGCCGCTCGATGATGACCAGGACCTGCCTCCGCTCGCCACGACAACGAGGCTCGAAACTGCGAAGAGCCTGATTACGTACAACGAGTCGCCGGACATCGGTTTCGATCGCTCGATCAATCCGTATCGCGGCTGCGAACATGGCTGCATCTACTGTTTCGCACGGCCGACGCACAGCTACCTGAATCTGTCGCCGGGACTCGACTTCGAAACGAAGCTGGTCGCGAAGCAGAACGCGGTCGAACTGCTGATGCGCGAGCTCGCTGCGCCCGGCTACCAAGCAGAAGTCATCGCGCTCGGCGTGATTACCGATGCCTATCAGCCGATCGAGCGCGAGCTGAAAATTACGCGCGGAATTCTCGAGGTGCTGGCTCGTGCGCGCCACCCGTTCGGGCTGATCACAAAGTCGTCGCTGATCGAGCGGGACATCGATCTGCTGGGTCCGCTGGCAGCCGATGGAGTAGTGGCCGCGACGATCAGCATCACCACGCTCGATCATTCGCTGGCGCGCATTCTGGAGCCGCGCGCGGCGAGCCCCCAGCGCAGGCTGCGTACGGTAAGCACTCTGGCGGCGGCCGGCATTCCGGTCACCGTGAATGTGGCGCCGATCATCCCGTTCATCAATGAGCCCGAGATCGAGCAGGTGCTGGAAGCCGCGGCGCAGGCTGGTGCACGGCAGGCGCATTTCACCGTCCTGCGGCTGCCGTGGGAAGTGTCGCCCTTGTTCATGCAGTGGCTGGAAGCCCATTTTCCGGACCGCGCCGTGCGCGTAATGAACCGCGTGCGGGAAATGCGTGGCGGCAAGAACTATGACTCGCAATTCGGCAAGCGAATGAGCGGTGAGGGTGCGTGGGCCGAGTTGATTCGGCAGCGCTTTTCCAAGGCAGCGGCGAAACTGCGGCTGGATCGCGAGATTCCGCTGCTGCGCACCGATCTGTTCGTTGCGCCGCGGCTTGCAACGCCGCAACTGGATCTGTTTTAGCTAGCGACCAAGCGCGTACTCAAAGTACGTCTGCGTCAGCAGTGCGATGGTGGTCATCAGCACGATGGAGCCCACCAGCAGCGTGGCAACCGCAATCAGCACCGCATCCCACCCGCTGCGGTTGCCCGTGGACTGCCCCGCGTTGAATTTCGCGTCGAAACGCTCGTCCGGCGTCAGCGCCAGGACGAGCGCCTGAATGAAGCCGGCAACCACCGGCATCATCAACACGAAGAACGCGGGTGTCTGATACCAGTTCTTCACGCCGATCAGCAGCGGCAGCGTGATCAGTGTGATGGCCAGCGGCAGCCACCAGAGCCGCTGCCCCAGATAAAGGCGATTCAGCCCGAGCGCTCCAGTCAACGATGCGAGCAGTGCCGCCAGGGCCTTGTGTCTGAAGTGGGTCATTCGATGCGGATGCGAGCGACGCCATCATAGGCGGCACCGCCAGCCCGCTTGCTCCATGGCGTCAGGCGCGGATACAATCACCGGCTTTTCGCGGCGCGTCTCCTGTCGTGCCCGCCTGCTCAGTTAAAGGATAACCATGGTCGTCATTCGACTTGCACGTGGCGGCGCCAAGAAACGGCCGTTTTTCAATATCGTGGCCACCGACTCGAGGAACCCGCGCGACGGGCGTTTCATCGAGCGCGTCGGTTTTTATAACCCGGTGGCGGCGGGGGCGGAGCCGAAGTTTCGCGTTGCCGCCGATCGGCTGACTTACTGGACAGGCGTCGGTGCGAGGATGTCGCCGACGGTGGCGCGGCTGGTCAAGGAGCATGCCGCGAACGAACCTGCACCGAAAGCGCCGGCGCCGGTTGAGGAGCAAGCCGTCGCCGCGGCGTAGTGACCCCGGAAGATTTGATCGAACTCGGCGCCGTGCGCGGTGCCTATGGACTAAAGGGGTGGGTGCGCATCGCACCGTTTGCGGCTGATGGAACGGTGCTTGAAAGCGTCCGCCGCTGGTGGCTGGTACGCGGTTCGGCAGTCGAGGAAATGTCGGTTCAGCAAACCCGCCGGCACGGCGAATCAATCGTGGCGAAGTGGCAGGGTTGTGAGAGCAGGGAAGGCGCCGAGGCGCTGAAGGGTGCGACGATCGCGGTAGCGCGCAGCGATTTCCCGCCGCTCACGGAGGACGAGCACTATTTAAGCGATGTTATCGGGTATCGCGTGGTCAACCGGGAAGGCGTCAAGCTGGGCACCGTGTCCGGGTTGCGCGCCGGTGCGGGCATGCAATGGCTTGAAGTCACGGGCGCAGCAGGTGATCAAGCAACAGCGCTGCTGATTCCGATCGTAGACAAGTACGTTGAAGTAATTGAAACCGGCGCTCGAATCATCGAGGTCGATTGGCAAAGTGACTGGTGATGCGGTTTGATGCGATTACGATTTTCCCGTCGATGTTTGCGGCAGTCATCGAGCATGGCATCACGCATCGCGCGTACGAACAGGGGCTATGGTCGCTCAAGACGTGGAACCCGCGCGACTTCGTTGGCGATGCCCATCGAACGATCGACGATCGGCCGTTCGGCGGAGGGCCGGGCATGGTGATGATGGCGCCGCCGCTGGCCGATGCGCTGCAGGCGGTGAAGGCGGCAGGGGGTGGCGGGAAGGTCATCGCACTCGCGCCCAACGGCGTTCCGCTCAACGACGCGCGGGTGCGCCGGTTTGCGCAGTCAGGCGACTCGCTGGCGCTGATCTGCGGGCGCTATGAAGGCATCGACCAGCGGTTCGTCGATGCGTGTGTGGATGAAGTCGTATCGGTCGGAGACTTTGTGTTATCCGGTGGCGAGATTGCGGCGATGGCGCTGATCGATGCGGTCGTTCGGCAATTGCCGGGCGCGTTGAAGGATGCGTCGGCGTCGGACGAGTCGTTTGCCGGCGGGTTGCTCGATGCCAGGCATTACACGCGGCCGGAGCAATGGCGCGGCATGGGCGTACCGCCGGTACTGCTGTCAGGGCACCATGCGCAGATCGCCGGATGGCGGCGGCGTGAGGCGCTTGCCCTTACGGCGCGGCTCCGGCCGGATTTGATAGACCGCGCCCGGGCCGCGGGGCAGTTGAGCGCGGCAGATGAGAGACAATTGCGCGAGCCGGCACCAGTTGCAGGCCTGCAGGACAAAGTTGCAGATTCAGTAGGAAAGTTCGAACAGCACCATTGAAATCAACCATCCTCTGATGCGGAAAAATATCAACGACCCGCAGCATGATGGATTAGGAGAACGAAGTGAACGTCATTCAGCAGTTGGAACAGGAAGAATTGGTTCGCGTCAGCGCCAACAAGGCGATCCCGGCTTTTGCGCCGGGCGATACCGTGATCGTCAGCGTCAATGTCGTTGAAGGCAGCCGGAAGCGAGTGCAGGCCTACGAAGGTGTCGTCATCGGCCGCCGCAACCGCGGGCTGAACTCCTCGTTCGTGGTACGCAAGGTATCGAGCGGCGAAGGCGTCGAGCGCACTTTTCAGTTGTACTCGCCGACGATTGCGTCGATTGAAGTCAAGCGTCGCGGCGATGTGCGCCGCGCCAAGCTTTACTACCTGCGCGACCGCTCCGGAAAATCGGCACGCATCCGCGAGAAGCTGCAGCATAAAAGCGCAGCGGATAAAACGGCGGCGGATGCAGCGGCTGCAGGAAAGGCCGCTGCGGACCGGACGGAATAAGTCGCGCTTTCATGCGAAGCCGCCGCACCGGCGGCTTTTTTTTCGCAGTCAATCGATGATCGAAAACGCGAACGACGACGATCCGCTGACCGCACATCCGGTCTTCGATCCGGAATCGGTACCGCATGATCCGATGTTCGCCGAAGCTCGCGGCAGCGCGATAGTTGCGAGTGAGCTCAAGCCGCTGGCCATCAGACAGCGCTTCGCCGCGCCGCCCGCCTGGCAGCCGGAGTTGCGCACCGACATGCGTCTGTTTTATCCGGATCGGCCGCCACGCATCGCGTCCGTGCTGATACCACTGATTGTTCATGAAGGCGAAGCAAACGTGCTGCTGACGCAGCGCACGGCGCACCTGCAAGAGCATGGCGGGCAGATCAGCTTTCCCGGTGGGCGAGTCGAAGAGTGTGACGACGATGCGGTGGCAACTGCGTTGCGCGAAGCGCACGAAGAAATCGGTTTGCCGCCGGCGTTGGTGGATGTGATCGGCACGATGCCGGAGTATCTGACTGCGACCGGATACAAGGTGACGCCAGTCATCGGCTTGATCGAGCAATCGTTTTCGCCGGTGCTCGATCCGTTCGAAGTGTCCGATGTGTTCGAGGTTCCGCTCGCCTTCCTGATGGATCCGGCCAATTACGAGCGGCGCCTTTTCCGGCTTGGCGGCACTGCGCGCGCGTTCTACGCGGTGCCGTATGAAAGTCCCGCGAACGGCCG
>JBGSWY010000228.1:0-12932 GCA_041751715.1 Burkholderiaceae bacterium | reverse complement strand
AATAGCGAAGGCCAGATCCTGCGCGCCGGCGCTGCAGGCTGGCAACGGCTGCCAGGAATCGCACGCGACATCGGCATTGGAGCTGATGGCTCCGTGTGGGTCGTTGGCATCACACCGACTGCAGGTGGATTCACGATTCATCGCTGGAACGGGCGTGATTGGGATGTGGTTCCAGGCGGCGCGGTACGCATCGACGTTGATCCGCGCGGCAACCCATGGGTGGTCAACGATCGCGGCCAAATCTTCCGCCGGACGCCTAGTGGACAATGGCAGCCTCTCCCGGGCAACGCCACGGCCGTGACGGTTGGGACGGACGGGGTGGCGTGGGTGCTAGGCACCGACCGAGTGCCCGGCGGCTACAGCATCCAGCGCTGGACCGGGCAAAGGTGGCGACGCATCAACGGCGGCGCAGTCGCGCTGTCCGCCGGCCCGACGCCCTGGCTCGTCAACTCCGATCAACAAATATTTCGGCGGGATAAGCGACGCTAAAACTCTGAGTCGTCGGACCAGCATCGGCAACAGACCCTTCGCCGATAGAATCCACGCATGGCCGACACCACCGATATCCCGACCCTGCGCCGGCTTCTGCATGACTGCCGCCGCATCGCCGTCGTCGGCATTTCATCCGAATGGCATCGCCCGAGCTTCTTCGTCGGCAAGTATCTGCTCGAGCACGGCTACACGATGATTCCGGTCAACCCAAAGTACTCCGAAGTGCTCGGTCAGCCGTGCTATCCGGATCTCGCAGCGGCTCGTGCTGCAGGCACGATCGACATCGTCGATTGTTTTCGCAAGGCGGATGACATCGGTCCGCTGGCCGATGATGCGATCGCGATCGGCGCACATTGTTTGTGGATGCAACTGGGCGTCGTGAACGAAGCCGCCGCGGAAAAAGCGCGGGGCGCAGGCCTTGCCGTCGTGATGGACCGCTGCGTCAAGATCGAACACGGACGGTTGTTCGGCGGGCTTAACTGGGCCGGCGTCAATACGCGCGTGATCTCAGCGCGCCGTCCGCGGCAACTGCCTTACTAAGCAAGGGCGTTAATGGCAGACCGTGCATTCGGCATCGAAACACTGTGTCTGCATGCCGGCCAGCTACCGGACGCCGCGACCGGTTCCCGGGCGCAGCCGATTTATCAGACCACCAGTTACGTGTTCGATTCGGCCGATCACGCGGCAAGCCTGTTCAATCTGCAGACGTTCGGCAACGTCTACTCGAGGATCAGCAATCCGACCGTAGCGGTATTCGAAGAGCGCGTCGCCGCACTGGAAAACGGCCGCGCCGCGCTGGCGACCAGCTCAGGCATGGCCGCGCAACTGACAGCGATCCTCGCAATCGTTCAGCCCGGCGACCACATCGTTGCATCGAGCCTGCTTTACGGCGGCACGTATTCGCAGTTCGCGGTCACGCTGCCGAAGATGGGCATTCAGGCGACGCTGGTCGATCCCGATGATCCTGAAAATTTCCGCCGGGCGCTGCGACCGAACACGCGACTCGTTTACGCCGAAACGCTCGGCAATCCGAAGATCAACGTGCTCGATATCCAGCCGGTCGCGGCAATTGCGCACGAAGCGCAGATTCCGCTGATGATCGACAACACGATGGCATCGCCCTACTTGTGCCAGCCATTCGAGTGGGGCGCCGACATCGTCGTGCACTCGGCCACCAAGTACATCGGCGGCCACGGCACGACCATCGGCGGCGTGCTGGTCGAAAGCGGCAAGTTCGATTGGGGCAACGGCAAGTTCCCCGACATGGTGGCGCCATCGAAGGCATACCACGGAGTCAAGTTCTGGGAGACCTTCGGTGACTTCGCTTACACGATGAAGGCGCGCATGGAAGTATTGCGCGTGCACGGCTCGTCGCTCGCGCCGCTCTCGGCGTGGATGCTGCTGCAGGGGCTGGAGACATTGCACGTGCGAATGGAGCGCCATGTGCAGAACGCCCGCCGCGTGGCGGAGTTTCTTGAATCCCATCCCCAAGTCGAATGGGTCAACTGGCCCGGACTGAAGTCGAGCCCATACTACGCGCTGGCAAAAAAATACCTGCGCATGGTCGACGGTGAGCCCGGCGCGTCGAGCGTGATGACGTTCGGCATCGAGGGTGGCTCAGCCGCCGGTGTGAGATTCATCGACGCGCTGCAATTTGTTTCGCACCTGGCCAATATCGGCGACGCCAAGTCGCTCGTGATTCACCCCGCCTCGACCACGCATCGCCAACTGTCGGAAGAAGAGCAGCGCGCCGCAGGAGTGCTGCCAGAGATGGTGCGGCTGTCGATCGGTATCGAGTCGGTCGACGATATTCTGTGGGACCTGGAGCAGGCTCTGGCGGGCAGCGTGTGAGCTGTAAACCCTTTTTACTGCACCAGGTTCGGAAATGGTGCAACCGCCGGGTCGTCGCTCGTTAGTAACGTTACCAACCGAGGATTCAGGAAGAGCCGCTCACGGCCAATCTTTACGTCGCGTAGTACTTCGATCTGAACCAAGCGCTTCAAATAGCTTGAAGCTGTTTCCCTTTTTGCCAAGCCTGCGGCGACGACATTTCCAATGCGGCAATAAGGCTGCTCGAACAAAAGTTCGACCAATTCATGACTGTAGATGCGCGGAGCCGCAGCTTTTACGTAGTGGACCGTCGCGTCGAGAAGTTGCCGGACCGCCCTGATTTTGCCGGTGGTCCAAAGCGCGGTCTCGGCCACCGCGGTGACCATGTACAGAATCCATTCGTCCCACCGACTCTCTGTCGTTACAGCGTTGAGCAGACGATAGTAGTCATCCTTGCGAGCCAGGATCGCGCGTGACAGGTAAAGCACGGGTAGGTCCAGCAGACCCTGGTCGATCAAAAACAAGAGATTCAGCACGCGTCCGGTGCGACCATTGCCGTCGGTGAAGGGATGAATCGCCTCGAATTGATAGTGCTGCACAGCCATGCGGATAACGGGGTCGATATCTTCCGCCGCATGTAAAAATCTTTCCCAGTTGGAGAGTAGGTCACGTAGCGTTTTCTCTCCCTCGGGCGGCGTGTAAATGACCTTCCCCGTGGAATCGTTAATCAACGTCGTGCCGGGCGTGCGCCTAATGTCCAGTTCCACACCCTTAATGGTGCGGCATACCCGCACTGCGGTTGCAGTGGCGAGTGGGCGCTTTTCGAGGTCTTCGTAGCCCTGCCGGAGCGCTGTGCGATATCGCAAAGCTTCCTTCGTCGCCGGGTCTGCCGCTAGTTCCTCTTGCGAATACCGAAAGAGACGGTCCGTAGTGGTGATTACGTTTTCGATCTCGGAACTGGATTGCGCCTCCAGCAGCGGAATGGTGTTGATCAGAACCGCCTGGTTGGGGATCAATCCGCCGGCTTGCTTGAGTTCGGCCAGCGCAGCTCGCGCCTCAATGCACGCTTTCAGAATCGCATGCGTCTCTATGTCTGCTTTAGGCGGCAGAGGCGGCAGGTCGTTGTAGGGTTTAGACGGGTCGAAGGCCATATGTCGGCGATTAGATCGTGCTTCGACAGGTGTCCGAGACATGTCGATGCGATCGACATATTCTCAAAATATGTCGACAAAATCAACTAAACTCGACACATAGCACCGCTCAAGCACTATTACAACGCCTTCAGCGCTTGCTGCCGCCGAGCAGCGCGGCTACCTTGGTCGGCTTCTGATTGCGCGCGATTGAAGATTCCTTCGGTGTTTCGACTTTGGCCGCGTCCGATGCGCTCGCCTCATACGGCTTGCTGAAGAAATCGTCGACCGGCTGGACGATCGGCGCATAGGACCGCTCGGGTCGGCGCTCGAACGCGTCGCGCCGCGGCGGTCGCTCGCGAAGATCGCTGCGCTCGGCGCGGGCCGGCTGCGCGATGTTCAATGTGCGAATTTCAAACTTCTGCTTGGTGAGTTTCTCGATCGCCGCTACCGTGCGCTCATCCGAGCCGGTCATCAGCATGATGGTCACGCCGCTCTGCCCGGCACGGCCGGTGCGGCCGATGCGATGGATGTAATCCTCGGCGGCAAACGGTACGTCGTAGTTGATCACCACCGGCAGCTCGACGATATCGAGCCCGCGCGCCGCGACATCGGTCGCCACCAGCACTTCGATCGTGCCGGCTTTAAAGCCTTCGAGCGCCTTCATGCGCTCGTCCTGCGTTTTATCGCCGTGAATCGCGTCGGCATTGATGCCGGCTTTTTGCAGCTGACGCGCCAACCGGCGGCACTCGATCTTGGCGTTGACGAACACCAGCACCTGCGTCAGCGGACCGTGATCCGGGCCGCGCGTGCGCAGCAGTTCGAGCAGCGCATCGACCTTTTCGGAATCGTGCAGCTTGAATACTTCCTGCGTCACGTTGTCGGCGGTGGCGTTGCGCCGCGCGACTTCGATTAACTGTGGCTCGCGCAAGAAATTCGCGGCGAGTTTCTTGATCTCTTCGGAAAACGTGGCCGAAAACATCAGGCTCTGGCGTTGCTTCGGCAGCAGATTGAGAATGCGCGAAATATCCGGCAGAAAACCCATGTCGAGCATGCGGTCGGCCTCGTCGAGCACGACGATCTGGACCTGCGACAGGCTCGTGGTCTTCTGCTGCAGGTGATCCAGCAGACGCCCCGGTGTGGCGACCAGGATTTCAACGCCGGAGCGCAGCGCCGCCGTTTGCGGATCCATGTCGACACCGCCATAAACGACCGCGCATCGCAGCGGTGTTTTCGCCACGTATTTCTTGACGTTATCAGCCGTTTGATCGGCCAGCTCGCGGGTCGGCGCCAGGATTAACGCTCGCACCGGATGACGCGCCGGCGACATGCTGGCGCTCGCGTGTTGCAAGAGCTTCTGGATGATCGGCAGGGCAAAGCCTGCCGTCTTTCCAGTGCCGGTTTGCGCCGCGCCCATCACGTCGAGCCCCTTCATCACGACCGGAATCGCCTTTGCCTGAATCGGCGTCGGTGTCGTGTAGCCCATCTCGGTAATCGCCGCGATGATCAGCGGATCGAGACCGAAGTGAGTGAAGTCTTTCGGGTCAGACATTAATGAATGGGCCTCCCTGGAGTCGAACCAGGCACCAACGGATTATGAGTCCGCTGCTCTAACCAAGCATGAGCTAGAGGCCCGCTGGACGCAGTTCTATTCAAGAAAGCTCTTCAACTTGTCTGACCGGCTCGGATGGCGCAGCTTGCGCAGCGCCTTGGCTTCGATCTGTCGTATCCGCTCGCGCGTGACATCAAACTGCTTGCCCACTTCTTCCAGCGTGTGATCGGTGGACATCTCGATGCCGAAGCGCATGCGCAGCACCTTGGCTTCGCGCGGCGTCAGTGAATCGAGCACGTCCTTGGTCACGCCGGACAGGCTGTTGTACTGCGCCGCATCGACCGGTGCCACGGTCGAAGTGTCTTCGATGAAGTCGCCCAGATGCGAATCATCATCGTCGCCGATCGGCGTTTCCATGCTGATCGGCTCTTTGGCGATCTTCAGGATCTTGCGGATCTTGTCTTCCGGCATTTCCATCTTCACTGCCAGCGTCGCCGGATCGGGCTCCTGTCCGGTCTCCTGCAGAATCTGACGGCTGATCCGGTTCATCTTGTTGATCGTTTCGATCATGTGCACCGGAATCCGGATCGTGCGCGCCTGATCCGCGATCGAGCGCGTGATCGCCTGCCGAATCCACCACGTTGCGTACGTCGAAAACTTGTAGCCGCGGCGGTATTCGAACTTGTCGACCGCCTTCATCAGGCCGATGTTGCCTTCCTGGATCAGATCGAGAAACTGCAGGCCGCGATTGGTGTACTTCTTCGCGATCGATATCACCAGCCGCAAATTCGCTTCGGTCATCTCGCGCTTGGCCTTGCGTGCCTTGGCTTCGCCGGTCGCCATCTGCTTGTAGACCTCACGCAGATCCTTTAGCGGCAGCACAACGCGCTTTTGCAGCGCCCCCAGCTTGCCCTGCAATTCCTGCACCGACGGCAGATTGCGCCGCAGCACTTCGGCGTACATCTGCTCGGAATCAGCTTCCCGCGCGGCCCAGCGCATATTCGTCTCGTTGCCGGGAAACGTCTTCAGAAAATGCGTGCGCGGCATGCCGCACTTGTTGACCGTGATCTCGTAGATCTGTTTCTCGATCGAGCGCACTTCATCGACCTGGCGACGCAATGTGTCCGACAGCCGCTCAACCATCTTGGCGGTGAAGCGCAAGCTCATCAGCTCATCGAGAATCTTCTGCTGCGATTTCAGATAGCCGGGCGACTTGTAGCCTTCTTTCTCGAACGACACGCGCATCTTGTCGAAGAGCTTCGTGACGTGGTCGAACTTGTCGATCGCGCGCACCTTCAGCTCATCAAGCTGCGCCGCTGTCATGCCGGAGGCGCCGATATCGGTTGTCTCTTCGCCCTCTTCGTCTTCTTCGTCGCCACCGGCGGTCGGAAAGTCCTCGGCGAGCGGATCCATCAGGCCATCGACCACTTCGTCGATCGGAATCTCGGAGCCGCGAATGCGGTCACCGTGCGCGAGGATCTCGGCAATCGTGGTCGGGCAGGCGGAGATCGCCATCACCATGTGCTTCAGGCCGTCCTCGATGCGCTTGGCGATTTCGATCTCGCCTTCGCGCGTCAGCAACTCGACCGAGCCCATCTCGCGCATGTACATGCGCACTGGATCAGTAGTGCGGCCGAACTCGGCGTCGACTGTCGAAAGCGCAGCCTCGACTTCTTCCTCTGCGGCATCGTCGGCCGTGGCGGCCGGGACGTTCTCGCTCATCAGCACGGTCTCGGCATCGGGCGCCTGGTCAAAGACCTGCAGGCCCATGTCGCCGAATGTGCTAATGATCGCTTCGATGGCCTCGGCGTCTACCAGCGCGTCAGGCAGGTGATCGTTGATCTCGGCGTAGGTCAGAAACCCGCGCTCCTTGCCGAGTTTGATAAGGGCCTTCAACTTGTTGCGACGAGTTTCGAGATCCTCTTCGGTACCGTGGTAGCTGCGCTCGAGCGCTTCTTTCAGCGCTTTTTCTTTCGCTCGACGATCCTTGGCGCGAAGCTTGGTGGCACTCATTTTCTCGACGATCTGCACGCTCGGATCAGCTGCATCGTCACCGGTATCTACGGCTTCGGGCACCGCGTCGGCGCCGCCGTTCAGCAATTGTTCTTCGCTGGCCTTCGGCTTCCGGCCCGGGCGGCCCCGGACCGCTGCACCGCCGGCAGCCGCGTCGTTCTTCGCTACGTGGGTCGACGCCATCAGCGTCGCCTCAAGCGTGTTGATAGCGTGCTTGGCCGACTTGCCGTGTTCGTCGTACGCCACTGCGCGCGACGGCTTTGCCTTTGCCTCGATTTTTCTCACTTCCACTTTTCTCAATGCCATAGGATTCACCTGTATCGATCGGCCGGCGCCCGTCGTTCGATCGTTTTGTCATCGCCAAAGCGCTCGCGGCAGCGATACTGCCAAGTGCACGTCGACATACACATCATTGGGTTCAATTGAGCCTTCTCAACCAGGCCAGCGCTTCAACTCGCAGTCGATGCAGGCCGATCTTCCTCGAGGCGTCGCATGATGAGTTCCGCTTAACCCAACGCCAGATCCGAAGATCGCGTTCCGGTAATTGCGCACGCCGTCAGTCAATATTCACTTCGCGCCACCGATCTGTCGCGATCTCCTGGGCGCCTTTTTCGATACTCAACCTCGGATACCCTTGGCCGGCAAGGAAACCAGGGAATCTAACACGACTGGGCAGCTTTACCGGCAAAAAGTTCAACGAAACGCGCGATTTACCCCTGGATCGCGGCACCAGAGGCAACCGCCGGCTGTGACCCTGCACTGCGGGCCTCCAAATACGCCTGGTCCGCTTCGCGGTACGCCTCCAACCGTTGAGGCGAAGGGTTCTGCTGATAGTCGGCCAGCCGGTCCGCCCGTGTCCGCTCATGCTGGCGCAGCCTCAGCTTCGCGAACGCTTCATTGACGATCTGACGCGCGACTTCCACGCTGGTTTCAACTTCCATTTCCTGCGCGGCCAGCGCACGATAATGATCGGCATGGTCGCTGTCGGCCAGCAGTTCGAGCAAGGCACCCTGCGTAAGCGCGGCCGCCTCGGAGGCAGTCGCTGCAGTGGTGGCGCGCCAGACTTCGACAATTTCGAGATCGACTCTGTCGTCACTGAGCAGATGCTCGCCCAGCATGGCGCGATCAAATTCACGGGCAAGCGAGGGATGCGCCAGCAGATGCTGCAGGATGCTTAGCTTCAGATCGCCCACTTCCAGGTGCGGCGTGCGGCGCTCGAAGGACTGCGTGCGCCGCACCGGGGCCTTGCGTAAACCGTAGAGCGCTTCGACCGCATCGAGCGGCGTGCGCGCTACCTCGGCCAGCTCGCGCAGCAACTGCAGCCGCATCGCGCCGGGTGGCATCGACAGCAGCAGCGGCTTCGCCTCGCTCAATAGCGCGGCGCGATCCTCGGCGCTCGCGGGCAATCGGCCGCCGTTGCCGTCGGCCAAGGACCGAATGAAGAACGCGGACAGTGGCAGCGCGCCGGCGAGCGCAGCTTCGAAGGCCGCGGCGCCGTGCGCAGCAATCAAGCTGTCCGGGTCTTCGCCCTCGGGCAGCGACACGAAACTGGCGCGCTTCATATCGGCGATGACCGGCAGCGCGGCTTCCAGCGCGCGACGAGCGGCCTTGCGCCCGGCCGCATCGCCGTCGAACGCAAAAATCACATGATCGGACGCTTTGAACAGCGCGCTGACGTGGGCGCTGGTAACCGCAGTCCCGAGCGCCGCCACCGATTCCTCGAATCCCGCCTGCGCCAAACGAATCACATCCGTGTAACCCTCGGCCACGATCGCACGGTCGCTCTTGCGGATTGCGTCGCGCGCTTCATGCAGGCCATAAAGTTCATGACCCTTGCGGAAGACGGGAGTTTCAGGCGAGTTCAGATACTTCGGCTCGCCGGTGTCGATCACCCGCGCGCCGAAGGCAATCACCTGGCCGCGCGCATTGCGAATCGGAAACATCACACGACCGCGAAAACGGTCGTATCGCTTGCCTTGATCGGCGATCACCAGCCCTGCTTCAACCAACCGCGGGTCGTCGTAGTTGTCGAATGCTGCGCGCAGCGGCTGCCACGTGTCGGGCGCGTACCCGAGCGCGAAGCGCGCCGCAGTCTGGCCGCTGACGCCACGCCGCTTCAAATATTCGACTGCACCCGGGCTTTCCTTCAGTTGGATACGGTAAAACTCTGAGGCACGGGCGAGGAGCTCACTTAACCCGCGAGTCTTCGAATGCGACTCTGCGGCACGCTCGGTTTCTGGCACCTGCATCCCGGCGGTCTGCGCCAGATCGCGAATGGCTTCGATGTAGCTGAGCCCGCGGTGCTCCATGATGAATCCGACGGCGCTGCCATGTGCCCCGCACCCGAAGCAGTGGAAAAACTGCTTCGACGGGCTGACGGTAAAGGAAGGCGATTTTTCGGCGTGGAACGGGCAAAGCCCCAAAAAGTTCTGCCCACCCTTTTTCAGCTGTACGTAGCGGCCGACTACGTCGACGATATCGACGCGCGCGAGCAGATCCTGGATGAAGCTCTGCGGAATCATTGAGTAGAGCTCTGCGGAATCACGGAAGCAAGCTTTGCGGAATCACGGTCCCCGCGAAAGTGTACGCATCGCGCCGCGCCGATGCGCGGCAACGGCCTGTTCGCCCCTAAATCAGCCGCTGTTTGGCCAGCGCAGACGCCTTGCCCAGCTCCGCGCGGCCGGCAATGCGCGGCTTCAGCAGCGCCATCACCTTGCCCATCGCCTGCGCGCCGGTGGCGCCGGACTCGGCCAGCGCGGCATCAATTGCCGCCGATAACTCGGCGTCCGACATCTGTGGCGGCAGATACGCCCTTAACAGCTCGAGCTCGGCCCTTTCCTTTTCGGCCAGATCGACGCGGCCGGCTTTCTCGAACTGCTGGATCGAATCGTTGCGTTGCTTGATCAGCTTCTCGGTGATCCCAAGCACCGCGGCGTCATCCACCATCACGCGCTCGTCGACTTCTTTCTGCTTGATCGCCGCCAACAGCAAACGAATTGCCCCCAGCCGGTCGGCATCCTTCGCGCGCATTGCGCTCTTCATGTCTTCGGTGATGCGGTCTTTCAATGGCGTCGACATGGTGTCTCCCAAAAAAAACGCGCCAAAGGCGCGCTGTTGCGGTTGTGCTGCCGCGACTAGTAAAGCTTCTTCGGCAGCATCTGGCCGCGCAGGCGCTTGAAGTGGCGCTTGATGGCAGCAGAACGCTTGCGTTTGCGTTCGGCGGTTGGCTTCTCGTAGAACTCACGCGCGCGCAATTCCGTCAGCAAGCCGCTTTTTTCGATGGTCCGCTTGAAGCGGCGCAAAGCCACTTCAAATGGCTCGTTTTCCTTGAGGCGAATGGTGGGCATTGATTCCGTTTGGCGTGAGTTGTCGCGAGAACCGGTGATTCTAACCGACACGGGCCAGCCGCGCCAAGTCAACGGCATCCAGCCACATCCGGCGCCTACACTTGATCGATGCTGATTCTGGGAATCGAGACGTCGTGCGACGAAACCGGTCTGGCGCTGCTGCACGGTACCGACGGGCTGCTCGCGCAACAGTTGCATTCGCAAGTCGATATGCATGCGGCTTATGGCGGCGTGGTGCCAGAGCTTGCTTCGCGCGACCACATCCGCCGCGTGCTACCGCTGCTCGATCGCGTTTTGAGCGAGGCCGCACGCGACGCGTCGGAAATCGATGCGATCGCCGTGACCGCCGGCCCCGGCCTGGCGGGCGCGCTGCTGGTCGGTGCGAGCATTGGCCATGCACTGGGCTATGCGCTCCAGCGGCCCGTGTTTGAGGTGCATCACATGGAAGGGCATCTGCTGTCGCCGCTGCTGGCGCGCCCTGGGCCCGAGTTTCCGTTCGTGGCGCTGCTGGTATCCGGCGGGCATACGCAACTGTTGCACGTGGCCGATTGGGGAGACTACCGGTTGCTGGGCGAAACGCTTGACGATGCAGCCGGCGAAGCATTCGACAAGACTGCGCAACTACTGGGCCTGGGCTACCCGGGCGGCCCGGCAGTCTCCCGCATAGCCGAGTTCGGCATTCCGGGTGCGATCAAGCTGCCGCGGCCGATGCTTGCCAGCGGCACCCTTGACTTCAGTTTCAGCGGTCTCAAAACAGCGGTGCTGACCGCCGTTCGCCGCGAGGGCGCCAGCAATCTGTGCGAGCAGGCGCGCGCCGATATCGCACGCGAGTTTGTCGAAGCGATCGTGGATGTGTTGGCAGCGAAGGCGATGCGCGCGCTCGATCAAACCGGCCTGAAGACGCTGGTCGTCGCCGGCGGCGTCGGCGCCAACACGCAGTTGCGTGCGCGCCTGCGAGGCGAAGTTGCGGCGCGCGGCGGAGAGGTTTTCTTTCCGCCACTTGATCTTTGCACCGACAACGGCGCGATGATTGCGCTGGCGGGCCTGGCCAAGCTCAAACACGCGCACGGATCGATAAGCCGGAAGCTGGGTTTTTCAGTGCATCCGCGCTGGTCGCTCGCGGAAGCGACGACTTAGCGGCCGGCGGCAGCGGCGTCGCGCTTTTGCCACCGGCCAGGGCTACCGCGCTTAACTTTTGCTAAAGCAAAGTTCGCCTCAACCAATACGTCTCACTTGAGTTCTTGAACTCTCCGGCTGCTTTCACCGATACGGCGCTCGGTGCCGGCCAGCAGGTTTTGGATGTTGACGCGATGGCGGACCACCGTCAGCGCTGCGATCACGATCAGCGCAACAAAAGTCGCATCAAACCCCCAACCGTAGGCAAGATAAAACGGCGCAAACACGGCGGCAGCGATCGACGCCAGCGACGCGTAACGGAAAAACGCGGTAACGATCAGCCACGTCAGAGCGGTCGCGAATGCGAGCCACGGATTGAGCGCGATGATCACGCCGCATGCGGTCGCGACACCCTTGCCACCGCGAAAGCGCAGAAAAACCGGATACAAATGGCCGAGGAACACCGCGACCGCCACCAGCGCAACGCCAGTTTCGCCGATGCCGTAGGGCGAGCCGAAACTCAACGCCAACCAAACTGCCAGCCAGCCCTTGAAGCCATCGCCGAACAGAGTCAGCGCCGCAGCCAGCTTATTGCCCGATCGCAGGACATTGGTGGCGCCGGGGTTACCCGATCCATATGTGCGCGGGTCGGCGAGGCCCATCGTGCGGCTCACAAGGACGGCGAACGGCACCGATCCGATCAGATAGGCTGCAGTGGCGGCGAGGATCAGATTCACGGGGTGCAGCGAGCACTAACCGCGCGGGTGATGCTGCGTATGCAGCGTTTTCAAGCGTGCGCGCGCCACATGGGTGTAGATCTGGGTGGTCGAAATATCGGCGTGGCCGAGCAGCATCTGCACGACCCGCAGATCGGCACCGTGATTCAGCAGATGCGTCGCAAACGCGTGGCGCAATCCGTGCGGAGACAACGGTGCGTCGATCGCGGCACTTGCGGCGTAGCGCTTGATCAGAATCCAGAACATCTGCCGGCTCATCGCACCCGCGCGCCGGGTGACAAACAGCGCGTCTGCCACGCGTGCGCCGAGAATTGCGCCGCGCGCATGTTCTAGATACCGCTCGAGCCAGTTGCGTGCCTCCTCGCCGAGCGGAACGATGCGCTCCTTTCCTCCCTTGCCGAAAACGCGCACCAGCCCTTCGGACAGCGATAGCTGCGTCAACGTCAGGCTGACCAGCTCGGAGACTCGCAGCCCGGTCGCATACAGCAGCTCCAGCATCGCGCGGTTGCGCAGCCCGAGGTCGGTGTCGGTGTCCGGTGCACGCAGCAGCGCTTCAACCTGCTCTTCTGACAGTGATTTCGGAAATCGCGGGGGCTGTCGTGCGCCTTTCAGCCGCACGGTCGGGTCTGCGCCGACCTTGCGTTCCCTGATGGCCCATCGATAGAAACGCCGCAGCACTGCCAGGCGGCGATTGGCGGTAGCCGCCAGCGTGGTC
>JBGSWY010000227.1:0-2234 GCA_041751715.1 Burkholderiaceae bacterium | reverse complement strand
CAGCGCGAATGAGAGCGCGCGCGAGGCGCGGCGGCAAACGTGGCTGGCGAGCCAGATCGAAGTCACTGAAGGCGGTAGCGGGCAAGCGAGCGGAGAAGCGGGCGTCGATGAAGCGTACATGCGGCTTGCGCTGGACCAGGCGCATAACGCGTGGGCGCTGGCCGAAGTGCCGGTCGGCGCCGTGGTGGTGAGGAACCGCCAGATCATCGCTACCGGATTCAATCAGCCGATCGGCAACGCTGATCCGACCGCGCATGCCGAAATCCAGGCGATGCGTGCGGCAGCCACGATTCTCGGCAACTACCGGTTGAGCGACTGCGAGCTTTTCGTGACGCTCGAACCGTGTGCGATGTGCGCCGGCGCGATACAGCACGCGCGTATCAAGCGCTTGATCTACGGCGCGGCCGATCCGAAGACGGGCGCGTGCGGTAGCGTGATCGATCTGTTTGCCGAGCGGAAACTGAACCATCACACGCAGGTGCGAGGTGGCGTGCTGGCCGAAGAAAGCAGCCGCCTGTTGTCCGGGTTTTTCATGCAGCGGCGCGAGCTCAGGCACAGTGGGGCGTTGCCAACCGAGTCTGACGATGAGTAAGACGCTCGGCATCACTGCTCCGTCCGGGTTTCTGGTCGACCCCGCGGTGATCGATCGAGCGGCTGCGTTCCTTGCATCACGCGGCTGGCGGGTGCAAGCGGGGGAGAGCGTGTTTGCGCGCGAGCAGCGGTTTGCCGGCAACGATGACCTGCGCTTGGCGGATTTGCAGCGCTTCGCGACCGACGTCACGGTCACGCTAGTGGTGTCGGCGCGCGGCGGCTACGGACTCTCGCGCCTGCTCGATCGAATCGACTTCGCGGCGATCAGGGACTGCGCCCCGCTGATGGTGGGCTACAGTGATTTCACCGTATTCAATCTTGCGTACCTGAGGCACGGCGGCGTCAGCTTCGCAGGCCCGTGTGCAGTGGAGTTTGGAGCACCTGAACCGAGTGCATTTGCGGTCGAACATTTTTTCGGCGTGCTGACCAACAAACAATATGCGATCGATCTGCAGCTGGTCGGTCCGCGTGCTGATGTCTCCGGGCGACTGTGGGGCGGCAATCTGGCGATGGTCGCTGCATTGATCGGAACGCCATACTTCCCGCGCGTGCGCGGCGGCGTTCTCTTCCTCGAAGATGTCAACGAGCCAGCCTACAAGATCGAGCGGATGTTCTACCAGCTGGCGCATGCGGGAGTGCTGCAACGACAGGCGGCGATACTGCTGGGCGACTTTGCGCCAATCACGCCGATGCCGAATGACAACGGCTTCGATCTTGCCACGGTCATTGAGCGCTTGCGTGAGATCACCGATGTGCCGGTGTTTACCGGACTGCCGTTCGGTCATTCGCCGCGCAAGCTAACACTGCCGGTCGGCGGTCGCGCTCGCTTGATCGTCAAGCGCGGCGGCGCTGCCGTACTCGAACTGAGCCGCTACCCGAATCTTGCGACGCGACGCTAGACGTGCCGACGGTGCCTGCCTCGCCTATCATCGCGCCATGACCATGAGCACGACGCGATGTCGGGCCCGCTAACCCGCTTCGGCTTTGCCGAAGAAACGCCCGAGCAACGGCACGAGAAGATTCTTGCCGGCGTGATGGCGTCGGTGTACCGCCAGGTGCCGCAGTCGGTGCTGGTCAGCATCGTCGGCGCGTTCGCGCTGGTAATGGTGCTGTGGAACTCGATGAGCCAGAACCTGCTGATGGGCTGGTCGTTGCTGATCCTGATCGAATCACTGGCTCGAATCCGCCTTTCGTACAAGTTTCGGCTTTCCGATCGCATCGTCGAGAACGTCGACGGTTGGGCCACGCGCTGGGTCGTGCAGGCGGTCTTGGCCGGATTGCTGTGGGGCATCGCCGGCTTCATGTTTTTCTCGAGCAGCCAGCCGCTGCATCAGGTGGTGCTGGTGGCCGTCATTCTGAGCGTGGCATTCGGTTCGTTGACGCTGTACGCCAGTCATCGCCCGGCGTTTCACGCATTCATGCTGCTTGGCGTAGTGCCGCTCATCGCGCGCATGGTGGTGGAGCAGGACCCGACTTACTACACCGCTGCGGTCGTGATGACCGCGGTGTTCCTGTTCACGGTGCTGTATGGCCGCGACTTCGGCAACGCGGTGTTCGAATCGGTCAAGAACACCTACGAGAACGAGGTGCTGGTCGAACAGCTGGTGGCCGAGAAGCGCATGGCCGAAGACGCGCGGCGCGAA
>JBGSWY010000226.1:0-14439 GCA_041751715.1 Burkholderiaceae bacterium | reverse complement strand
CGGGTAGTGCTTGGGTCGGCATTGGTGTTCGCCAGCGCGGTCTGCTACGCGGCGTACCTGATCATCGCGGGTGAATTGGTGCGTCGGGTGGGTGCGATCAGGCTGACGGCGTATGCGATGTGCGTGTCGACCGCCGCGGTCTTTGTTCAGTTTGCGGTGCTCAATCCGTTGTCTGCGCTCGAGCAGCCGGCAGAGGTGTATTCGCTTTCGCTGCTCAACGCGGTTGTGTGTACCGTGCTGCCGGTGTTCGCCACGATGCTCGCGATCGAGCGTATCGGCGCCAGCCGCACATCGGTAGCATCGATGGTGGGGCCGGTAGCGACGATTGCACTGGCGTATGTTTTCCTCGGCGAGCGCGTATCGGTCTGGCAAATTGCGGGCACGGTGCTGGTTCTGGCAGGAATCTATGTGCTGACGCGCAAACCGGGAGCCGAGTCATCCGCACTACCTAAGGAGGAGCTATGAAGTCGAAGTCGATTGTGATCCGCTCGCACGGCGGTCCCGAAGTTATCGAGCTGGTCGAAGTCGATGTGCCGGATCCCGGCAAGGGAGAGGTGCGAATCCGGCAGCACGCGATCGGACTCAACTTCATCGATATCTACTTCCGCACCGGCCTGTATGCGAACACGCTGCCGCACGGTCTGGGATTCGAAGGCGCTGGGGTGGTCGAAGCGGTCGGCGCTGACGTGAAAACGCTGAAAGAGGGTGATCGCGTGGCGTATCCGCAAGGCCCGATCGGCGCATACGCGGAGCGGCGCACGATGCCCGCGGCAATGGTCGTGAAGCTTCCGAAGGCAATCAGCTTCGAGCAGGGCGCGGCGGCAATGCTTAAAGGCCTGACGGTGCAGTACCTGTTTCGCCAGACGTATCGACTGCAGGGCAACGAGACAATCGTGTTTCACGCGGCCGCTGGGGGTGTCGGCCTGATCGCGTGCCAATGGGCACGCGCGCTCGGTGTGCGGTTGATCGGCACCGTCAGCTCGCCGGAAAAAGCGGCGCTCGCGAAGAAGCACGGCGCCTGGCAGACGATCGACTACTCGAAAGAGAATTTTGCCGAGAAAGTGACGGCGCTGACCAATGGCGCCAAGGTGCCGGTGGTGTACGACGGCGTCGGCAAGACCACCTGGGAGGGCTCGCTCGACTGCCTGCAGCCACGCGGGTTGATGGTGAGCTTCGGCAATGCCTCGGGCGCGGTGACGGGAGTCAACCTCGGCATCCTCGCGCAAAAAGGCTCGCTGTTCGTCACACGGCCTACGCTGGCAACGCATGTCGTACCGCGCGCACGTCTGGAGGAATCATCCGCAGAGCTGTTCGACTTGATGCAGCAGGGCAAGATCAAACTGGAGATCGAGCAGCGTTACGCATTGGCAGATGCGACAACGGCGCATGAAGACCTGGCGGCGCGCAAGACGGTAGGGTCTTCAATCCTGGTTCCATGACCAGGGGTCAGGAGGAAAAGTCGGCGCGCCGCGCATACCAGTACACCCAGCCGATCAGCACGCCCTGCAGCGGCAATCGCAGCCACAGCATGCCCGGCGAGAACTGCGGATACTGCTCGGCGTTCAGCGCCATATGCAGGTTCGCGGGGAACACCAGGACCAGCAGCATGATCAATCCCCACGCTGCGAGAGCCGACCATCGCCGAACCAGAAGTAACGCGCCCAGAGCCGTCTCGGCGATGCCGCTGATGTAGACGATGGGCAGATGCCAGGGCAGATACGGCGGCATGATGCTCAGGTAAAACTCGGTGTTCACGAAGTGATTCAGCCCGGCCGCGATGAACAACGCTCCCAACAGCCATCTGGTGACGGTTTTGATGCGGGGCGGCAGTCTCACACCGGGTGATAGCTCGTCACCCGCTCGACTTCGCTTTTCGAACCGAGAAACACTGCAACGCGCTCGTGCAGTCGCGCCGGCTCGATGTCGAGGATGCGTCGATGACCGTCGGTCGCTGCACCGCCGGCCTGTTCGACCAGGAACGCCATCGGGTTGCCTTCGTACATCAGGCGCAGCCGTCCCGGGCGGTTTGGATCGCGTGCGTCGCGCGGGTACATGAAGATGCCGCCGCGCGACATGATCCGGTGCACATCGGCCACCATCGAGGCGACCCACCGCATGTTGAAGTCGGCAGTGCGCGGCCCGGTTCTACCGGCGAGCAGTTCGTCGATATAGCGTTTGACCGGTGCGTCCCAATGCCGCACGTTCGACATGTTGATCGCAAACTCGCGAGTCTCTGCGGGAATTTGCAGATTCGATTGCGTCATCAGGAACGAGCCGGTATCGCGATCAAGCGTGAATACCTGCACGCCGTGACCGACGGACAGCACCAGCAACGTCTGCGGCCCGTAGACCGAATACCCGGCGCACACCTGCCGCGTGCCTCGCTGCAGAAAAGCAGCCTCGCCGGCGTCTTCACTGCTCGATGGGCTGGGCAGCACCGAGAAGATCGTGCCGATCGAAACGTTGACATCGATATTGCTCGACCCGTCGAGCGGGTCGAAGAGCAGCAGATATTTTCCGCGCGGGTAAGCGACCGGGATACCCATCGGGGCATCCATTTCTTCGGACGCCATGCCGGCCAGGAAGCCGCCCCAACAGGCGGCCTCGAACAGAATTTCGTTCGACAGCACGTCCAGCCTTTTCTGCGCCTCGCCCTGCACGTTGTTCGTGCCGGCGGCGCCGAGCACGTTGCCCAATGCGCCCTTGCCGACAGCGTGACTGATCGTCTTGCACGCGCGCGCGACCGTTTCCAGCAGTAACCGCAGATCGGGATCGATGCCGTGCTCACGCTCGCAGCGGATCAGGTAGTGCGTCAGCGAGAGCTTCATCGTTCCGGGAATAGAAAGACAGCGTCAGGTCCCCGCATTCCAAGCCTCTCCATCACTGCGCGTGACTACAATTTCCGATTCCGGTAGTGGCAACAATGCCGATGCCTTAACCATTAGCGAGCGATTTGGTGACGATCTCGCACACGTCGCGCGACAGCCCTGGGTGCCGTGCCACCTGCTCCAGCGCTGCCCGCATCGTGACCCGCCGCTCCGGTGTGAATTTGCGCCAGCGATCGAGCGCACGTGCGATGCGCGCGGCGACTGTCGGATTCATCTCGTCCAGCGCCAGCACCTGCTCGACCCAGAACGCGTAACCGTCGGCATCGCGGCGATGAAACTCGGCTTCATTGACGACGCAGAACGATCGAATCAGTGCATACACGTTGTTCGGGTTGGAAATCGAAAAACCGGGATGGCGCATCAACGCGCGAACGCGTTCCAGCACCGGCGGTTCGCCGGGATGTGCCATCGCGGTGGCCTGCAGCTGAAACCATTTGTTCATCAGCAGCGGCTGTGCACTCCACACGCGAGACAGCTGTACCAGCGCCTCGGCCTTGAACGGCGAGGTGCTGTTGACGATGACGGACAGCGCTCCTTGCGCGTCGGTCATATTGGTCGAGGCGACCAACTGTTCGCGGGCCAGATCGAGCGCGTTTGCATGCTCGCCCTTGACCAGATAAGTCAGCGCCAGATTACGCAACGCGCGCTTGCCGGCTGAATCCGGATCCGGCGAATAATCTCCATTGACCTGCATCGCGGAATAGGTCGCCTGCCAGTCGGCAGACAGACGCTGGCCGAGCTCGCGCACTGCATAGCTCCGCGCTGCGCGAATCGCTTCCGGATCGATTACGGCGCGCTGTTCGCCGATGAAATTTTCGGCGGGTAACAGCAACGCCTGCGCCTTGAAAGCGGGTGAAAGCGCCGCATCAAGCAATGTCGCGCGAAACGTCGCGACCAGGGAATCGTCCAGCGCTAACGGCCGGCCCGCTTCGACGGCATCGGTGAGCGACATTAACCGGGAGATGGCCAAACGCTGTGCGGCCTCCCAGCGATTGAATGCGTCGGAATCGTGCGCGGACAAAAACGCCAGTTCGGTGTCTGTGTAACGGTAGTCGACAATGACCGGTGCGGAGAAATTGCGCAGCAGCGACGGCACTGGCTTCTCGCCTACATTGATGAAGCGAAAAGTCTGCTTCGCCTGTGTCAGGTCAAGCACCCTGGTCGCCGATGTGGCGGCCGGCTCGCCTTCGGACTGCACCGGCATGTCGCGACCGTCGCCGCCAATCAAGCCGACGGCAAATGGAATATGAAACGGCTCCTTGCGCGACTGCCCCGGGGTTGCAGGCGTCGACTGGCTGAGCGTCAACTCGAACGTGAACGCTTGGGCGTCGTAGCGAGACTCGACCGACACGTGCGGGGTGCCGGCTTGCGCATACCAGCGCTTGAACTGCGTCAGGTCACGCGAATTGGCGTCCGCAATCGCGGCGATGAATTCGTCGCACGTTACTGCCTGACCATCGTGCCGCTTGAAGTAGAGATCCATGCCGCACCGGAAACCGTCGACGCCGACCAGTGTCTGCAACATGCGCACCAATTCGGCGCCTTTTTCATAGACGGTCGCGGTGTAGAAGTTGCTGATCTCCTGGTAGCTGTCGGGGCGAACCGGATGCGCCATCGGGCCGCCGTCTTCCGGAAACTGCATCGAACGCAGCGCACGTACGTCCTCGATCCGCTTGACTGCGCGCCCGCTCGCATCGCCCAGCAGGTCGGCTGAAAACTCCTGATCGCGAAAAACGGTCAGCCCTTCCTTCAAGCTGAGCTGAAACCAGTCGCGGCACGTGACCCGGTTGCCGGTCCAGTTGTGAAAATACTCATGACCGACGATCGATTCGATAGTCACGTAATCGTCGTCGGTTGCGACCAGTGGGCTGGCCAGCACGTACTTCGCGTTGAATATATTGAGGCCCTTGTTCTCCATCGCGGCCATGTTGAAATCGTTCGACGCGACGATCATGAAGCGGTCGAGGTCAAGCTCGAGCCCGTAGCGGCGCTCGTCCCAGGCGATCGCATGCTTCAGGCTATTCATCGCGTGCTGTGTCTTGTCCAGGTTGCCGTGCTCGACGTAGACCTGCAGCAGCGCCTCGCGCCCGCTGGCGCGCGTGAAACGCTCTTCGAGTACCGCAAAGTTGCCAGCCACCAGGGCAAACAGATAGCTCGGCTTGGCAAACGGATCGTCCCAGACAGCGTAGTGCCTGCCTTCCGACAGATCACCCTGCTCGATCAGGTTGCCATTGGCGAGCAGCACCGGATAGCGCGACTTATCGGCGCGCACAGTGACCCGATAGGCCGCCATCACGTCGGGCCGGTCCGCAAAGAACGTAATGCGGCGAAATCCTTCGGCCTCGCACTGGCTGAAGAAACTGCCGTTGGAAACGAACAATCCCATCAGCTCGGTGTTCTGCGATGGCTTGATGCGAACGACCGTTTTCAGCGTGAAGCGATCCCATGGCGGGCGCAATGTCAGACCATCTTCGTGCAACTGATAGGCGCCCGCCGGTAACGCGCGCCCGTCGATGGCAATCAGCGCGAGGTCGAGATCCTCACCGTCGAGCTGCAACGGCGCCGCGCCTCCGACGACCGGATTGCGTCGCACCTCGAAGGTCGCAGTGACATATGTCAGCGCCGGATCAAGATCAAACTCGAGCGCCACCCGGTCGAACAGAAAATCCGGCGGCCGATAGTCGGCGCGGCGAATGGTGAGCGCTTGATCGTTTCGCATCATGATGAATTGTAGCGAGGCTATCCCTTGCGCTCGGTTGCGGACTCAGTGGCCAGCTCAGTGGCTAGGTGTATGCCCACCAGAATCAGTGCGCCGCCGACCAGGTGATAGCTGCCGATCGGATCAGCAAGCCAGATCCAGGAGAAAAGGGCTGCGAACACCGGCGTCAGATTTGCAAAGTAGATCGGCAACACGGCGCCGGCTCGTGCCACGCCCCGATCCCAGCAGTAATACGCAGCCAGCGACGGCAACAACACGACGTACACGAGCGCAGCAAGATTGGACGGCGTGGCCGCCGGCGTGTGTTGGGTGATCGACCACTCGAGCAGATAAAACGGCAGGATCATCAATGTGCCGAGCGCGATCTGCACGGCAAGAAACGCAGTCAGCGGCAACGGCGGGCGCCTTGTTTGCAGCAGCCACGTATAAAGACTCCAGGTCAGCGTTGCGAGCAGCATGATCAGATCGCCGATTGCAAACTGCAGCTGCAGCAGGTTGCCCGGCTCGCCGCGAGCGATGACCCACAGCACCCCGAGCAGCGACACCGCAGCGCCGATCCATCGCCGTCGCGCGACGCGCGAAGAAAAAAATGCAGCGCCGACCAGCAACGTAATGACCGGTCCGGAGGCGCCGATCAACGTCGTATTGACCGCCGTCGAGGTTTGCAGCGCCAGGTACTGCAGCGAGTTGTAGCAGCCGACACCGAGCAGGGCGGTCCACAGAAGCACGGGAAAGTGCTTGCGAATCACGGCACGGTGCTGCCATACGGAGCCGGCTGCAAACGGTGCGAGTATCGCGAACGCCAGGGCCCAGCGCCAGAACGACAATGCGAGCGGTGGAAACTCGCCCACCAGTGCGCGCGCGAGCACCGCATTGCCGGCCCAGAAGAGCGGCGGCGCAACGAGTAGTGCGGTGGTGGAGACAGTTAGCTGCCGTTGCATGCGAGCGGGACTTCAGCGCCTGTCTTCTCCAGCTGTTTTCTCATGAAATTGTCTGGCTTTGCCAGCGATTTCATGCTGACTAATCCGACAAAAGTAGGTTTGAACTTTTGTCGGTGTTTTAGAAATCGATCTCGTCGCGAATCGCAGCTATGCCGGCCTTGGCGCAGGCATCATCCGCCTCGCCGCCCGGTGCGCCTGAAACGCCGATCGCGCCGAGCGTCGCACCTCCTGCCTGAATCAGCACGCCGCCGCCGATCGCAATCACATTCGGAATTGCTCGCACCCCGGAACTCGGCATGCCGGACTGCGTCTGCTTCGCGAACTCGAGCGTGTCGGTGCGGAAACTGATTGCCGTGTAGCCCTTGTTGATCGCGGTATCGACTGTGTGCGGACCGGCGAAGCGGTCGCGCATCAACGCCTGTGCAACGCCTGAGCGATCGACCACCGCCACCGCGACCTGGTAGCCGCGCTTGCGGCAATCCTCGAGCGCGGCGCGCGTTGCCTTGAGCGCCGTTTCCGGTGTTAACAGCTTGGCTGCATACGTCCCGCCTTGCGCCAG
The DNA here is from genome assembly GCA_041751715.1 of Burkholderiaceae bacterium. Lineage (GTDB taxonomy): Bacteria > Pseudomonadota > Gammaproteobacteria > Burkholderiales > Burkholderiaceae_F > JACCZX01. The sequence continues at coordinate 7,332 of JBGSWY010000226.1, read as the reverse complement.
CGCCGGCACCGCGGTCAGCGCCAGTAGCATCGCAGGCAACAAATGCTTCATCGTGGCTCCCGGTTCAAGTGGTTTGAGCACAGAGGCTAGCAGTCATACACTTTCGTTTTGGGATCCAGCCAGGATGTGCGATGAATCTCGCCGATCTGAACAAGTTTGTTGCACGCAAGTGGGACGATGATCTGGTGCCGCAGTTGATCGACTACGTGCGCGTTCCGGCCAAATCGCCGGCGTTCGATGCGAGCTGGGATGCGCACGGACACCTGCACACTGTCGTCAAGGCGGCGGAAGCGTGGTGCCGCCGGCAGTCGATTGCAGGGCTGACGATCGAGATTGTCGCGATCGAAGGCAAGACGCCGTGTCTGCTATTCGATGTGCCGGCCACGCACGGCCTGGGCAACGATCGCACCGTGTTGTTCTACGGTCATCTGGACAAGCAGCCGGAGATGACCGGCTGGCGCGACGATCTCGGCCCGTGGAAGCCGGTGCTGGAAGACGGCAAGCTATACGGCCGCGGCAGCGCCGACGACGGTTATGCGATCTACGCCGCGCTGACGACGATCGCAGCGCTCGATGCGCAGGGCGTCGCGCGGCCGCGCTGCGTCGGCATCATCGAAACCTGCGAAGAAAGCGGCAGCCCCGACCTGCCGGAGTATTTGATGCTGCTCGCGCCGCGCTTCGGCGACGTGCAGCTGGTGGTCGGGCTCGACTCCGGTTGCCGCAACTACGAGCAATTGTGGGTGACGACATCGTTGCGCGGACTGGTCGGCGGCACGTTGACTGTAGAGATTCTTTCTGAGGGCGTGCACTCGGGCCACGCTAGCGGCATCGTGCCGTCGTCGCTCCGCATCGCGCGTCAGTTGTTGAACCGGCTGGATGACCCGGCCACCGGCAAGGTGCTGTTGCCGGAGTTACACACCGACATTCCGCCCGAGCGCCTGCAGCAGGCCCATACCGCCGGCGAGATTCTCGGTGACCAGGTGTGGAAGGAATTTCCATGGGTCAGCTGTGCGCACGGCGCAGACGGACACTTGCATGCGATGCCGGTCACGACCGACCCGGTCGAGGGAATACTGAACCGCACGTGGCGCCCGGCGTTGGCAGTGACCGGCGCCGCCGGGTTTCCGGGCATTGATTCGGCCGGCAATGTGTTACGCCCAAAGACAACGTTCAAATTGAGCATGCGCATTCCGCCGACCGTCGATGGCGAAAAAGCGACGTGGGCAATGCGCAAGGCACTGACCGAGAATCCACCGTACAACGCGAAGGTTTTGTTCGACGCCGATTGGGGTGCGACCGGCTGGAACGCGCCGCAAACCGCGCCCTGGTTAAAAGATGCACTGGCGCAAGCGTCGATGCGATCGTATGGCCGCGAGGTGGCATGGGTCGGCGAGGGCGGCACGATTCCGTTCATGAACATGCTCGGCGAACGCTTCCCGCGCGCGCAGTTTTTTATCACGGGCGTGCTCGGCCCGCATTCGAACGCGCATGGCCCGAATGAGTTTCTGCATGTGCCGTATGCGAAGAAGTTGACGGCGGCGGTGGCGAGCGTGGTCGCCGCTGTGTGTTGAGTTCCTGATTTTCCCAGCAGCGCTGCTAACCGCAGCGCACTCCATGTACTGACATTGACGAACTGCGCGCTTGACAGCGAGGCGCACGTTTATCTAGAATTTAAACGACTGTATAAAACAATCGTTTAAACCAACGGATCAACCGATGGAAAGAGCCGTCACAAGTGCTCCCGCAGCCGAACACAACGGCGTGCCGCGACTGCTCGCCGGGGCTGATCTCGGCGAAACCAAGGCGAAGATTCTGGAGGCGGCATTCCGGCGGCTGGCGAGCGACGGCTACGCCGCGCTCAGCGTGCGCGAGATCGCGAAGGATGCGGGCGTCAACCACGCGCTGATCAACTATCACTACCGCACCAAGGACCAGTTGGTGATCGAAGTTCTCGATGCCGCCAATCGCCAGTTGCTGGTACGCCAGAAGGCGATGTACGGCCAGCCGGGCGGTTTTGCCGAGAAGTGGGCCGAGGCCCGGCGCTTCTACCGGGACGATCTCGCGTCTGGGTTCGTGCGCGTGCAAACCGAATTGTGGGCAGCGAGTCTTTCCAATCCGGGGCTGCGCGAGCAGTTTGTGCCGCGGCTGCTGGCTTGGAAAAAAGTGGTGCTCGGTGCCGTGCGCGAAGCGCTTGCCACGCTCGAGGCGAACGGCGTGACGCTGCCGCCACCGTTTACTGCGGAGGTGATTGCCTGCTGGATTTCGGAGTTCTGGCTCGGCATGGAATTCGCCGATCTGCTGCAGGTGAAAGAAGAGCAGGCGCCGCACCGCAAGGCGCTTGACGCCATGCAGAAGTTGCTCGAGATGGTCGACGCGCGCGTGGCGAAGCGCCCGCCCACAGCACGCAAGCGAGGCAAGCGATGAGCGCGGCCCGCTTGCCCGAAAGCTTCTACCAAGTTGTGGGCGAGTTGCCGGATCCAGGACGCCTGCCCAGTGCGGAAACCTACCCTTTCGAAACCGTGCGTCCGGTGCGCGACGGCTTCGTCGAGCGTGACGGAATCAAGAGCTGGTACGCCGTGTGGGGCGAGTGCGGCCCGTGGGTTGCATTCGCGCCGATCTACCAGATCGTCAACATGCAGATGCTGAAGGCCACCGTGCCTTATCTATCGCAACATTTCCGTGTTGTGACGATGGATGGCCGCGGCAACGGGCGTTCTGATCGGCCCGAGAGTCCGCAGGCCTACTCATTCGAGCACTACTACGCGGACTTCATCGCGGTGCTCGATGCCGTCGGCGTCGACCGGGTCGCGGTGGTGGGCATCTCCGCGGCGGCGATGATCGCGCTGCGATTCGCCGCGGAGCAGCCCGAGCGTGTATCGCATGTCATCGTGGCCGGCGGCTACGCCGAATCCGGCACCGACGATGCGCAAGTTGCTACGGCTTTACGCAAGCAGGCCGAGCAGATGCGCACCGACTGGCCGGGCTACCTGCACGAGTTCTTCTGCACGCTTTTCACCGAGCCGCATTCGACCAAGGTGTTCGAGGACGGTGTTCGCTATAGCTGGAGCACCACGGGCGAGATCGTCGCGCGCTGCCGAGACGGCTGGTGGGGCAACGACGTGCGTGAACTCGCTCGCCGCGTGCAGTGCCCCACGCTGATCATTCACGGCGACGGCGACCGGCGCGCGCCGTACAGCAAGGGTGCAGCGATCCGCGATCTCGTGCCGCATTCGTCTCTGCTCACGATCGGCGGCGGCGGCCACGTGACCGCGGCGCGCGACCCGGTGGTCTTTAACCGATCGCTGCGTGACTTTGTCGCCGGCTCGCCGCGCGCGTCGACGTGGGTGCGCGCGATGAATCGACGGCGCCGCGCGCTTTTTATCTCGAGCCCGATCGGTCTCGGCCACGTGCAGCGCGACCTCGCAATCGCGCGCGAGCTGCGCAAGCTGCAGCCCGATCTCGACATCGACTGGTTCACCGTTGATCCGGCGGCGCGCTTTCTCGAACAGGAAGGAGAGCGGGTGCATCCGATGACCGCGCGCCTGGCCAACGAAAGTCGGCACTTCGAGCATCTGGCCGGCGAGCACGATCTGCACGCGTTCTTCGCGCTACGCACGATGGACGAGATCATGGTCAACAACTTCATGACCTTCAGCGACCTGATGGAGCGCGAACACTTCGATCTCGTGATCGGCGACGAAGCGTGGGACGTCGACTACTACTACCACGAGAATCCGGAGCTGAAGCGCCAGCCGTTCGTGTTTCTGACCGACTTCGTTGGTTGCCTGCCGATGCACGACGACGAGCGCGAGGCGTTTCTGTGCGCCGACCGCAATGCCGACGATATCGAGCACGTGGCGCGCTTTCCGTATGTGCGCGACGCGGCGATATTTGTCGGCAACCCGCAGGATGTGACCGAGGAATTGTTCGGTCCCGGCCTGCCCGTGATCCGCGAGTGGACCGACCGTAACTTTTGCTACGCCGGCTATACGTTGCCGTTCGACCCTGCGGCCTTTGCCGACACCGAGAAGCTGCGTGCGCAGCTCGGCTATCGGCGAGATGAGCGCATCGTGATTGCCGCGGTCGGCGGCACCGGTGTCGGCAGACACCTGCTCGACAAAATCGCGCTGGCGTTTCCGCTGATGAAGCGGCAGGTGCCGGAGCTGCGCATGGTCCTGGTGGCGGGGCCGCGGTTGTCGCCCGATGCATTTCCGCGCATCGATGGCCTCGAGGTCAAACCGTACGTGCACAAGCTCTTCGAACACCTCGCGTGCTGCGATCTCGCGCTGGTGCAAGGCGGGCTTAGCACGTGCATGGAGCTGGTCGCGACGCGCCGTCCATTTCTGAGTTTTCCGCTGCAGCGGCACTTCGAGCAGTGCGTGCATGTGCGCAAGCGGCTCGACAACTATGGCGCCGATCGCAGCGTGGACTACAAAGGTCTCACGCCTGAATCATTGGCCGAAAAGGCGCTCGCCGCCATGCACGAGCCGGTGACTTACAAGGCTGTCGAATCCGATGGCGCCGCGCGTGCCGCGCTGCGCATCGCCCAGGTGCTGGATAACCGCAGTTGGATACAACGATAAATAACCTCACTCAAAAAGGAACATCCATGAGCTCAATTTTGATGGCTGTGTACGGGCTGGTCAGCTACGCTTTCTTTCTCGCGACGTTTCTGTATGCGATCGGTTTCGTCGGCAACTTCGCGGTGCCGAAATCGATCGACAGCGGGGCCCCGGTGCTGCTGGCCGAGGCGCTGATCGTGAACCTCTTGCTGCTTGGCCTGTTCGCCGTGCAGCACAGCGTAATGGCCCGCCCCGCGTTCAAGCGCTGGTGGACGCGAATGGTGCCGGAGCCGATCGAACGCAGCACCTACGTGCTGGCTGCATCCCTGGCACTTGCGCTGTTGCTGTGGCAATGGCGCCCGATCGCCGAGCCTGTGATCTGGACGGTCGAGCAGCCCACGGCAGTGCTGGTGTTGCAGTGCGTGTTCTGGCTCGGCTGGGCAGTGCTGCTGATCAGCACGTTCCTGATCAATCACTTCGAGCTGTTTGGCCTGCGGCAGGTGTTCGCGCGGCTGTTCGGTCGCAGCGTGCCGTCGTCGGACTTTCGCACTCCGTTGTTCTACCGGCACGTTCGGCATCCGATCTACCTCGGATTTCTGCTCGCGTTCTGGGCAACGCCGCGCATGACGGCCGGCCACCTGCTGTTTGCAATCGCGACGACCGGCTACATCCTGATTGGCATCTACTTTGAAGAACGCGATCTGATTTCGCAGTTCGGCGACCGCTATCGGCGCTATCGCGACGAGGTCGGCATGTTGCTGCCGCGCTTTGCAAAGACGCGTCGCGGCCGGCCAGCCAGTGAGGCGTGAGGCACGCCATTGCTTGATCGATCGCGCCCTATGCACATGTACTTCCACCTATACGTGAATGGGCGTGTCTTCGGTGTTGGATCGTGCAGATCCATAGATTGATCGCCTGCTTCAGAAACTCATGGACTGATGCGGCTTCGATACGGCCGAGCCCGAGATGCTGTGCTGTGCGTTGCAGCTCCTGAAGCGGCTGTTCTGCGTCAAGCGACCTTGCACCTGATTGCTTCGATAGCTTTTCGCCCGCTGCATTGAGGATCAATGGAATGTGCCGATAGCGCGGCGTCGGCAGTCCAAGCGCACGCTGCAGGAAAATCTGGCGCGGCGTGTTGTCGAGCAGATCGGCGCCGCGCACGACATCAGTGATGTCGTGCTCGGCGTCATCAATGACGACTGCGAGCTGATAGGCCCACAGGCCGTCGGCGCGTCTGACCACGAAATCACCGACTTCGCGCGGCAGGTGCTGCACAAAGCGGCCGGCTGCCTGATCGACAAACGAAAATGTTTCATCGGGAACCCGTACCCTGAACGCGCGAATCGGCTTGCCGCTGGCCGCGCCTGCCGCGCACGTTCCGGGATATAAACCGGCCGGCCAGCCGGCCTGCGCTTCGATCAGGTCATCGACATCCTTGCGCGAGCACACGCAGCCGTAGATCAATCCTGCGGCTTGCAATCGAGCAAATGCGGCCTCGTACAACTCGCTGCGCATGCTCTGAAACACGACCGGCTCATCCGATTCAAGTCCGCATCGCGCCAATGTGTCGAGGATCGATTGCGCGGCTCCGGGCACGACGCGCGGCGGATCTAGATCCTCGATGCGAACCAGCCACGCTCCGCCTGCAGCGCGTGCATCCAGCCAGCTGGCGAGCGCCGCGGCGAGTGATCCGGCGTGCAACGGCCCGGTGGGCGAGGGCGCAAAGCGCCCGCGATACGGCTTCACGCGATTCGGTTGACCCGGATTCCGGCTGATCTGCCCTGCTTTTGTCGGTTCAGGCGACGCCGTCATAAGCCGATTATCCGTACACCCCTCAGCCATCAAAGCGCCATTGGCCAAAGCAACCGTCAACGCCGAGCTTTTCAAACTGTCGATCAACCTCGGTCGCACGACCTGGTTCGGCAATCTCGCGTTCGGCCTGCTGATCGTGCTGATCCTGTGGCGCGAAGATCGACTGCCGATTGCGTTGATCTGGTGGTGCGTTCTGGCAGCCGTCGTCGTCGCGCGCGCCTGGTACTGCCAGCGCCTGTCGAACTGGATGTCGGCCCATTCCAACCGGTTGCCGCGCTCGTCCGAAGCCTATTCGGCACTTGCGGCGCTCGAAGGGACGGTCTGGGCGCTGTCGCTCGTGCTGTTGCCCGCGTCTAACGAATCGGGTGCGGTCCTGCAGTTCGTTCTGACGATCGCCGTGCTGCTCGGAACACTGCTCGCGTTCGCACCCGCCGGCATGCCGTGGGTGGCGTGTGCGATTCCCCTTGGCTTCGCGCAACTGATCTTCCTGTTGTCGCATGACCTGCCTTTGAGCGACATCACGATGCTGTCCTGGGCACTGACCCTGATCGGCGCGGCGACGGGTTTCGTTCTGCTGCGCAAGGCACTGTCGAACAACGTGGCGATGCGCACGCGCGCCAATACTTCGGCGCGCGCGCAGGAGCAAGCCAACGCCGAGTTGAATCGCAACCGCGAGCAGTTGCGCATGGCGCTGGATGCGATCGATGCCGGCGTGGCGGATACCAATGTCATTACGGGCGAGCGCTCGTTCTCGTCTCGCTACATCGATATCCTCGGTTACTCCGATCGCGAATCGTTCATGCAGGCGTACAAGTTCTCGGAGTCGCTGCATCCGGACGATCGCGATCGGGTGCGCAACGCTCGCCGCCGGCACATCGAGCATGGCGCGGCACTGCGCGAGGAATGCAGAATGCAGCGTGCCGACGGCAGCTACGTCTGGGTTGTTCTGCGCGGCGAA
>JBGSWY010000225.1:0-5398 GCA_041751715.1 Burkholderiaceae bacterium | reverse complement strand
TTCCTGCTGCCGCTGGTGCGCGATGTCGGCTTCGATGTTGCGTGGTTCGGAATTCTGGTGGCGGTGAATTTGCAGACTGCGTGGCTGTCGCCGCCGGTGGCGATGTCGGCGTACTTCCTTAAGGGCGTGGTGCCGGAGTGGGAGCTGGGTGACATCTACAAGGGAATGCTGCAGTTCATGGGACTGCAGTTGATCGTGCTGGTGCTGATCATTGCGTTCCCGCAGATCGCGCTCTGGCTGCCCGAGTACCTCTACGGGAAATGATGTGATCGAGTACCTGAAGAAGGCGACCAAGACCGCGGCAACCGAATCGGGCGAAGCGCGCAAGGTCGTCGACGAGATGCTTGCCACGATCGCGCGTGACGGCGAAGCGGCGGTGCGTGAATATGCGGAGAAGCTCGACGGCTGGACCGGCGACATTGTGGTCGGTGAAGAGGAGATCGAGCAACGCACGCGCGATATCGATGCCGGTGTGAGGCGCGACATCGAGTTTGCGACGGCGCAGGTGCGCCGCTTCGCACAAGCGCAGCGCGACTCGATGCACGAGTTCTCGCTCGAAGTTCATCCTGGCCTCGTCGCCGGCCAGCGTCTGATCCCGGTGAACGTTGCCGGCTGCTACGTGCCGACCGGACGTTACGCGCACATCGCCTCGGCTTACATGACGATCGCGACTGCCAAGGCCGCGGGCGTACCGACGGTGATCGCGTGTTCGACGCCGTACCGGGGGGAGGGCATTCATCCGCAGGTGCTCTACGCGATGAAAGTGGCGGGGGCGGACATCGTGATGACCCTCGGCGGCGTGCAGGCGATCGCGACGCTCGCGCACGGTCTTTTCACCGGCAAGCCGGCCGACATCATCGTCGGCCCCGGCAACAAGTACGTGGCCGAGGCCAAGCGCGCGTTGTTCGGCGAAGTCGGCATCGATGTCTTCGCCGGTCCGTCGGAGGTTGCGGTCATCGCGGACGGCTCGGCCGACGCCGCTCTCGTCGCGAGCGATCTCGTGGGCCAGGCTGAGCATGGACATGAATCGCCGGCGTGGCTTTTCACGACTTCGCGTGCGCTTGCTGAAGACGTCATGCGGCGCGTGCTGCCGCTGATCGATGCGCTACCGGCCACTGCGCGCGACGCGGCAGCGGCTGCGTGGCGCGATTACGGCGAGGTGCTGGTATGCGACGGCCGCGACGAGGTCGCGCAGGTTTCCGACCGCTATGCTGCCGAGCATCTCGAGGTGCACGCGCAGGATCTCGACTGGTGGCTTCGCACGCTCACGTGCTACGGCTCGCTGTTCCTGGGCGAGGAAACGACGGTCGCGTTCGGCGACAAGGCTTCCGGCCCGAACCACGTCCTGCCGACGCGACGTGCGGCGCGCTACTCGGGTGGACTGTCGGTGCACAAGTTCATCAAGACGGTGACCTGGCAGCGCATGACGCGCGCGGCGAGTCATGCGATTGCACCGACCACCGCGCGCATTTCGCGTCTGGAGGGAATGGAGGCGCACGCGCGCACCGCCGACGACCGGCTCGCGAAGTATTTCCCCTGCGAGCACTTCGAGCTCGGCGAGCGCATCGGCGCTGATTCGTGACGGCGCCAGCGCTGTTCGATCTGGCCGGTCTTGTGGCGCTGGTCACCGGTGCGAGCTCCGGCATCGGCTGCGAGATTGCGAATGCGCTGGCGGAGGCCGGCGCAGCGGTAATTCTTGTCGCGCGGCGCGCGCACGAGCTGACTGATGCGCAGCGCGAAATCGAAGCTACCGGCGCGCGTGCAGCCACGATTTGCGCAGACCTCGCCAACCGCGCCGAGCTGCGGACAGTATCTGCGCGCGCTGCATCCTTCTTCGGTGCGCCCGACATCGTCGTCAACGCGGCGGGTATCAATCTTCGCCGGCCGATGCTCGAAGTGAGTGACAGCGATTGGGATGCAACATTGGCGATCAATCTCGCAGCGCCGTTCTTCCTCTCTCAGGCGCTTGCTCCGGCGATGATCGCGAAGGGCTGGGGCCGCATCATCAACATTGCTTCGCTGCAGTCGCTGCGAGCTTTTCCGATGAGCGCACCGTACGGCGTGTCAAAGAGCGGCATCGCACAACTCACGCGCGCGCAGGCCGAGGCGTGGTCGCGGCACGGAGCCAACGCGAATGCGATTGCACCGGGTTTTTTTTCGACTGCGCTGACCGAGCCCGTTGCAAAAGATCCCGCCCGCTGGCAGAAGATGGCGGAGAGCACGTTCAGCCGCCGCAATGGCGAGCTGCGTGATTTACGCGGCACGGCGGTGTTCCTCGCGAGCCGAGCGTCCGACTATGTGACGGGCCAGACGATCTTCGTAGACGGCGGATTCTCAGCGGGCTAGGCGTGGTATCAATTGCGCTTATCCGCTCATTCGAATAACCGTGTTGCGCGTCGCGCTTCGCGTTCCGAAAATGAGGTTCGGTTCCCGACACCGAAGAACACCTTGCCTGACCTAGTCACGCCACACGGAGGAGGCACCCTCAAGCCGCTGATGCCGGCAGGCGAGGCGCTAGCGGTCGAGAGAGCGCGCGCGCGGTCGCTCCGCATGGTCCATGTCAGTTCGCGCGAGAAGGGCGACCTGATCATGCTCGGCATCGGCGGCTTCACCCCGCTCGAAGGCTTCATGACGCATGCCGACTGGCGAGAGGTCTGCGACGGTTTTCGGATGGCGAATGGTCTTTTCTGGCCGATTCCAATCACGCTGTCGGTGGATGCGACGGCTGCCGATTCAATCGGCATTGGCGACGACATCGCACTGGCTGGTGAAGAAGGTGACGTACTCGCCGTGATGAAGGTTTCGGAGAAGTACTCGATAGACAAAGCTCACGAGTGCTTATCCGTGTTCCGAACCACGAATCTCGAGCACCCTGGCGTGAAAATGGTGATGCAGCAGGGAGACGTGAATCTCGCCGGCCCTGTGCAAGTGCTTTCCGACGGTGGCTTCAAGGCGAAGTATGGCGAGTTGTTCATGACGCCTGCCGAGACTCGCAACACATTCGAGCGGCTCGGTTGGTCGCGCGTCGCAGCGTTCCAGACACGCAATCCGATGCATCGCTCGCACGAGTATCTGGCCAAGATTGCGATCGAGGTTTGCGACGGCGTGCTGGTTCACTCGCTGCTCGGCAATCTGAAGCCCGGCGATATTCCCGCTGAAGTGCGTACCTGTGCGATCGGGGCGCTGATCGAAAAGTATTTCCGTTCCGGCACCGTCGTACAGGCCGGCTACCCACTGGACATGCGTTATGCCGGACCGCGCGAAGCGCTGCTGCACGCTCTGTTTCGCCAGAATTACGGCTGCTCGCACCTGATCGTCGGGCGCGATCACGCCGGCGTCGGAAAGTATTACGGTCCGTTTGATGCACACCGCATCTTCGACGAGATCCCACCCGGTTCGCTACAGACCCAACCGCTGAAGATCGACGTTGCCTTCTGGTGCTACGCCTGCGGGGGTATGGCGTCGGGCCGCACCTGTCCGCACAGCGAAGAGGATCAGCTGCAGGTGTCGGGCACGCAACTACGCAAATGGCTATCCGAAGGCAGCGCGGTACCGCCGGAGTTTTCGCGGCCCGAGGTCCTGGAAATTCTCCGCGAACATTACGCGGGGCTCGCAGCGTAGTCATGGGCGTCTTGCATGGCCGCGAGACGCTCTTTCGCAAACTGAATGAAGCTGTTGATAAGACTCGAATGAAACCTTTCCTTCGGATACACGACCGACAGGTGGCGTATCAAGCGCGGTGAAAGAGGGACCATTACTAGTTCTTCAAGGCGAACCTCCTTGGCTACTGTCGCGCGCGACATGATCGCAAAGCCTAGGCCGGTTGCGACCAAACCCTTCAGCGCTTCAGGGCTGCCTGCTTCCATCACGACCTGAAGCGAGTCGGGCACAAGGCCGGCTTTCTGCAGATAGTGGTCGATGACTTCACGCGTTCCGGAACCCGCCTCGCGGCTGATGTAGGCGTGTTCCATCAGCGACTGCGGCGTCGCGCACCTCTGCTTCGCCAGCGAATGCGATGGCACGCACACGACCTGGAGCTCATCTTCACAACACATGTCGGCGCCTAGCGTTGGCAGGTGAGAATCGCCCTCGATAAAACCGAGATCAAGACTTCGCTCCGCGATTCGTGCCTGTACCGCTTCCGAGTTGCCAACGAAGAGCCGCGGAACGACCGCCGGATAACGTACCTTGAATGCGCCGAGGATCTGAGGCAGCAGGAAGTCTGCGATGGTCGTGCTCGCGCCGATCAACAACGGGCCGCCGAATTGCCCGCTCAACTCTTTCATGCGCGAGTCAAGCGCTCCGGAGAGAGCAAGGATGCGATCCGCGTACTCGAGCGCAATCGTTCCGGCGAAGGTGAGAGTGATACGGCCCTGCGCGCGATCGAAGAGGCGCGTGTTCAACTCCTCCTCCAACTGCCTGATCTGAAAAGTCACGGCAGGCTGCGTCATGAACAGTGCCTCTGCCGCCTTGGTGAACGACAGGTGCTTCGCCACGGCATTGAAAACCTGGAGTCTTCGATCCGACAAGAGGGCAACCGCTCATAAAGTGGCCGCACTGCACTGCGGCACCGCGCTCATAATAACCGGGCGTACCGTGTGCAGTTGTTACCTGTCGTGACGAGCCAATGGCTTATAGACGGATAAACGAGTTGAATTGGCGGACGTGCGAAGTGCGTGGCACATTCGAGCATCCGTTGCGAACGTGAACCCGGCATCCGCGCAGGCCGTTTTTTGCAAGGAAGCCTCGTTAGCAAGGCCTAAGAGAGGAAAGATTCCATGCTGAGTATCAACCCATTCGCCGTCGCGGGCGCGTCGTTGCCTGCAGGCTTCCTGCAGGCGTTCCTGGTTGTGATGGCCTTGGCCGTGCTGATAGGGACGCTGTTCGACATCATCCACAAGGGCAGCGCAGGTTATTTCTTCACCAACATGCGCACGTCAAGGGCGAAGGGCCGCAAGCTGGGCGGCGGCGAGCTCGTCTCGATCGCCGTGCAGACCGCGGTAGTCGACGTGCTCGCTTCGGGAGAGTTCTGTAACCCGAAACGCCGGGTGGCGCACCTGCTCGGCATGTATGGGTTCATTCTTTATCTGGTGGCCACAGCGGTTATGGTGTTCCGCTATCCCACTGGCGCGACATCCACGCCGGAGATCTGGCCCATGCTCTGGTGGGTCGGCGCCCTGATGGTGCTTGTTGGTGGCTATTGGTTCTGGTTCTTCATCCGTGTTGACGTCACCTCCGAAGGCCACTCGCCCTTCCACCTGGCGAAGGCGGACCTGTTCGTTCTGTCACTGCTGGTGAGCGTGACTCTCGCGGTCGCGTGGGCCGCCATGGGCGCCGGCGTAGGCGTGCTCTTCTGGCTCTACATCCTGGCGACCATCGTTCTCTTTGTCGGCGTGCC
>JBGSWY010000224.1:0-9063 GCA_041751715.1 Burkholderiaceae bacterium | reverse complement strand
ATATCCCCGAACATGTTGGTGATCACCACGACGTCGAACTGCTGCGGGCGATGGTAAAGCAGCGCCGCCATCGTATCGACCATCACCGCTTCGAAAGTCACGTCCGGGTATTGGGCGGCCATCGCGCGCACTTCGCGCATGAAAAGTCCGTCGCTCATCTTCAGCACTGTTTCCTTGTGCACGGCGGTCACCTTCTTGCGGCGGCGGCGCGCCAGCTCGAACGCCGAGCGCGCGATGCGCCGCGATGCCTGAGCGGTGATCTTGCGGATCGAAAGAGCCAGATCAGGCGTGGGCATCACCTCCGCATGGCCCAGAAACATGTTGCGGTCGGCGTAGAACCCCTCCGTGTTCTCGCGCACCATGACGAGGTCGAGTCCCGGCCGAGCATCGGCCAGACCGGAGCGCGAACGGCTTGGTCGGATGTTCGCGTACAAGTCAAGCAACCGTCGCATTGCGCCCGGCACGTTGATGCCGCCCTGTTCCACTGACGGATAGTGCGTCATCGAAGCAGGCCCAAGCACGACGCCGGCGGCCTCTTTTGCAGCGGTCACGACGCTATCGGGAAGTGTTGTTCGATGGCTTGGCAACGCTGCCAAACCCACGTCCATCGTTTCGAAGCCCAGCCGCAGCGAGTACACCTCGTTCACGCGTTCGAGCACGCGGTGAGCGACGCCCGTTATCTCAGGGCCGATATGGTCGCCGGGAAGAATTAGTATCTGCATAATTAATGTATTCGTTGAGCGCAGATCATAGGTTGCGCCTTGTGAAGCGTCAATGTTCTACGAGGACAATCGACTCTTGACAGTGCTGCTCGGCAGGGATATCGTCGTTCAAACAATGTATACATAAATCGCAAAGGAGACCCGATATGCGTTTCATCACTCACTTGATTTCAGGAGTCGCCCTGTGCGTGTTGGCTGCAAGTGCCAGTGCGCAGCCCTATCCGAACAAGCCGATTCGGTTCGTCGTCGGCTTCGCTCCGGGCGGAGGTACCGATGTTATGGCGCGAACCATCGGCGCCAAGCTGGGCGAGGCGCTCGGCACTCAGGTCGTCGTTGAAAACCGCCCCGGGGCCAACGGCAATTTGGCGGCTGAACAGACCGCAAAGGCGGCGCCCGATGGCTACACGCTGATGATCATCTCGATATCGCATGCGATCAGCCGGTCGTTGTACAAAAACCTGCGTTATGACCTGATGAAGGACTACGCGCCCCTGTCGAGCATTGCCACCGTGCCCAACGCGATCGTGGTCGGTCCGTCGCGTCCGGTAAGTTCGTTGAAGGAGTTGATCGCGCAGGCAAAAGCACAGCCGGGCCGAATCACCTACGGAACTTCGGGCGCCGGTAGTCCCGAGCACATGGCGGCGGTAATGTTGAGTCTGATGGCGGGCATCGAGATGGTCCACGTGCCCTACAAGGGGGGCGCTCTGTCTGCGCTCGATGTGGTCGCCGGCCATGTCGACGTCGGCTTCAACACGATGCCTGTTGCACTCCCTCATATCAAGAGCGGCAAGATGAAGGCGCTCGCGGTCACCGATGCGAAAAGAGCAGGTGTGTTGCCCGAGGTTCCGACGGTGGCCGAGTCCGGCTTTCCTCAATATTCCATATCGACCTGGTACGGCATCGTGGTGCCCACCGGCACCCCTCCGGAGATCGTCAGTCGTCTGAACGGGGAAATCGCGAAAATTCTGACGTTGCCCGACGTGCGAGAGCGCCTTGCAGGGTTGGGCGCCGAGCCGCTGGGCGGGAGCCCTGACCAGTTCGGCGCGCTGATGCAAAGCGAAGTGACCAAGTTCGCTCAGGTCGTTAAAGATGCGAACCTGCAGGGCGAGTGAGAGTGCGCCGTGTATGTCGTGACGGTCCGCTTCTTGATCAAGCCCGAGTTCACGGCGGTGTTCCGCGAGCACATGTTGCGAAACGCGCTCGCTTCGCGAACGAACGAGACCGGCTGCCGGCAATTCGACGTCGCTGTGGCGCCGGACGACCCAAGCCACATTTTCCTGTACGAGCTTTATGACGACAAGGCGGCTTTCGAGACTCACTGCGCGACGTCGCACTATCGCGACTTCATCAGTTCTACCGCGGCGTGGATCGTGAGCAAGAAAGCGGAGTTCTTTCAGCGCATCGATCCCCGGTGACGGCTTCGGAGACCTTTGCCGTATCGAGCGGCTTGCACACCGCAGCGATCGGGCAGCTTCAAACAGGCTTGCGCAGCTGAGCGACCTGTTCCGGCGTTAAGGAGCGCGTGCGCTCGGGGCGCAGCAACAGAAAGAGTTTCGCGGTCGCTTCAAGCTCCTCGATCGCATCCTGCGCCGCCGACAAACTCGTGCCCGACACCACCGGGCCGTGATTCGCAAGCAGGACCGCGTGATGTTTAGAGGCGATCGATCGCACGGCATCGGCCAGCTCGATGTCACCCGGCGCGAAATACGGGACCAGCGGCAACGTTCCGATGCGCATCACGTAGTACGCCGTCAGCGGCGGCAGCACGTCGCGCGCATCGACCTTGTCGAGCACGGATACCGCCACCGAGTGCGTGCTGTGCAGATGAATAACCGCCCGGTCGCCCGCGCGCTCGCTGTACATCACACGGTGCAGCATGTGTTCTTTCGACGGGGCATCGCCAGACCGATGGTTGCCGGCCCAGTCGAGTTTGGAGAGCTTTGCCGGATCAAGCCGTCCGAGGTTCGAACCGGTGGGCGTGATCAGCCAGCCATCGTCGCAGCGTGCGCTGATATTGCCGGTCGACCCGTGCGTCAGGCCGCGCTCGTACATGGAGCGCGCGATTTCGCAGATGCTTTCGCGCAACGACGACTCATTCATGCCGCGTCCTCAGCCCACTTTCTCGTAGAGGCGCAGTGCCTTTTCGAAGATATCGACACTGCCGAAATTGCCGGACTTTAGAGCCAGTGCGATCGGATGCTCGCCGTCCGCGGTGGTCCATGCCACACCTGGATCGATCTGCGCCCCGACCCGCAACGCCTCGATCCCGAGAGCATTGACCACCGCACCCGAAGTTTCTCCGCCTGCCACGACCAGCCTCGTAACGCCCCGCGCGACGAGCCCGCGCGCGATCTTCGCAAAACATGCTTCGACCATCTCACTCGCGAGCGCTGCGCCCAGCGCTGTCTGCGCTGCGGCGACCGTGTCCGGCGGCGCGGTCGCGAAGATCAGCACCGGCTCAGCGTGCTGCGCCTGCCATGCAAGCGCAGCCTCAGCGATGTTCTCGCCGGCTGCCAGGCGCAAGGGATCGATGTGAAACGACGGCCGCGCCGCACGCCAGTGCGCGACCTGGTTGTTGGTAGCTTGCGAGCAGCTGCCGGCAAGCACGGCCGATCGGCCTGCGAGATGTGGCAGCGCTCCAGCCGTAGCCGCCGTTGCGAGTTGTCCGGCGTTGCGGAAGTTCGCGGGCAGGCCGATGGCAACGCCGGAGCCACCGGTCAACAGCGGCATATCACTGCACGACGCGCCGATCGCGCGCAGGTCGTCGTCGGATATTGCGTCGACGATCGCGATTTCGACGCCTTCGCCTGCGAGCTGATCGTAACTACGCTGGATCGCAGCGGCGCCTTGATGCACCGTGTCGTAGCGCACCAGTCCGACCTTCCTGCGTGTTTGCCGCTGCAGCACCCGCACCAGGTTCGAGTCGCGCATGGGAGTCAGCGGGTGATCGCGCATGCCCGACTCGCTCAGCAAAGCATCACCGACAAACAAGTGGCCACGAAAAACGGTTCGCGCATTGTCGTAATACGCTGGGCAGGCAATCGTGAAACGCGTCTTAAGCGCACCCATCAATGCGTCGATCACCGGGCCGATGTTGCCCTGGTCGGTTGAATCGAAAGTCGAGCAAACCTTGAAGAAGAACTGTTCGCAGCCCGCGACGCGCAGCCATTCCAGTGCCGCCCGCGATTGCTGCACCGCCTGCGCCGGCGCGATCGTGCGCGACTTCAATGCCACCACCACCGCATCGGCGTCGGCTATCGGTGCGCTCGGCACGCCGACTGTGACTACGGTGCGCATGCCGCCGCGCACGAGCATGCTCGCCAGGTCGGTTGCACCGGTGAAGTCGTCAGCGATGCAGCCCAGAATCATCGGTCCTCGATTAGGCATCTTGTTGGTGGAGCATAAGGCGCAAGTGTCGGCAGGTGCGTCGCGCGATTTAGACTTCGTGCCCCGATCTCTTGGTGGCCAGTGCCGCGATGGCCGATTCAACCGTTTTGCAACAGGATCTTGCCCGCGTCGCACTCGGCGATCGCGCGGCGTTTGCGCGGGTTTATCAGGCGACGAGCGCGCATCTGTTCGGGGTTGCGCTTCGTATATTGAATCGACGAGATGCGGCCGAAGATGTGCTGCAGGAGGCTTTTGTGAGTGTGTGGCATCACGCGGGCAAGTACCAGGCAGCGACCAGCCAGCCGATGACGTGGCTGATTTCGATCGTCCGCAACAAGTCGCTCGATGTCGTTCGCAGTGCGGCGGTGCGGCGTGAGACGGCGCGGGCTATCACTGCAGATGGCCACGAAGTCGATATCGAGGACGATCGCCCGAGCCCGCTTGCATTGTTGACGCAGGCAGCGGATGCGCTGGCGATTCGCGGCTGTATGGAAGCGCTCGATGCATCGCACCGGCAGAGTCTCGCGCTGGCGTACTACCACGGCATGTCGCACTCCGAAGTCGCTGAACACATGCGAGCGCCGCTGGGCAGCGTCAAGGCGTGGGTGCGGCGCGGGCTCGAGCGGTTGAAGAAGTGCCTGGAGCCTTTGCAGTGAATTACGACCGCCCCGACCTGCTGGATCGCCTGGCGTCCGAGTATGTGCTCGGCACGCTACGCGGTCGTGCGCGGCGGCGGTTCGAGCACCTGTTGGCCACGTTGCCCGCCGCGCACGCTGCAGTGAATGCATGGGAGGATCGGCTCGCACCCCTTGCCACGGCAGTCCCGCCGGTAGCACCGCCACCGCGCGTGTGGAATGCGATTGACACCCGTACTGCGCAGTCGCCGCACGCACGTCGATCGTCTTGGTGGTCGGGTTTATGGAAGCCGGCGCTCGGCTTCGCATTCGGTGCCGCGTTGACGTTCGCGCTCGTGCAACTGATGCCGGCAAGCTTTGTTTCGCTCGATGGCATCGCGCAACGGCAACAGGCGCTGCCGCAAAGCTATGTGGGTTTGCTGCTCGACCGCGAAGGCTTGCCGACTTTGCTGATCAGTTCGACCCGCCACGGCACACGCGTGACGGTGAAATCGCTGCGCTCGATCGCGGTGCCGGCTGGCAAGGTAGCGCAGGTATGGGCGCTGCCCAAGGAGGGTGCACCTTTCCCGATCGGTGTGGCGACGCCGACCAAACCGCCGGGCAGCTCGACGTTCGAAATGAGCGCCACTTCGGAAAAGTTGCTCGCCAATGTGACGCGGCTCGCGGTGTCGTTTGAAGACGCACCGGTCAAGACGGGTGCCGCTCCTGGCGAGTTCGTTTTGAGTGGGCACTGCGTCAAGCTCTGGTAGACCTGTGCGAGCTGCATCCCGATTCGTAGATCCTGTGCGGTCGGTAAAATGCTGTGAGAACGTCCTCAAGGAGCTTGCATGAACCTCACGATAGTCAAATTGCGCCGCCTGCTTTATGGCGCGATCGCCGCGACCATGGCATCGATCACCGGCGCCGCGTTCGCGCAGGCCTATCCAGCCAAGCCTATCCGGCTGATCGTGCCGCTGGCACCCGGCAGCACGGCCGACATCGCCTCGCGCTTCACCGCGCAGGAATTGAGCAAGGCTCTTGGGCAATCCGTCGTGGTTGAAAACAAGACCGGCGCCGGTGGCACGATCGCGATGGCAGAGTTGGCGCGCGCAGCGCCCGACGGCTACACGATCGGCTTCGCCTCGCAAGGCACGCTGGTGTTCAATCAGGGCATCTACGCGAAGCCAGGCTACGACTCGCTGAAGGACTTTGCACCGATCGCGTTGCTGGGCGGAGTGTCGAACGTGATGATCGTTCATCCGAGCAACACGGCGGCAAAGCCGGCTGATGTGGTCGCGGTCGCGAAGGCCAAGCCGGGCGAGTCGACGTTTTCCTCGGGGGGCGCCGGCACCAGCCATCACTTATCGGGCGTTCTATTCGGGCGCATGACAAACACCGAGCTCGTGCATGTTCCTTACAAAGGTGCTCCGCAGGGTGTGCTCGCCGTGATGGCCAACGAAGTGTCGATGGGATTTTTCAACACGCCTACCGTTATCAGTCAGATCAAGGACGGCAAGGTTAAGGCGCTCGGCGTTACCAGCCTGGTGCGCTCACCGCTATTGCCGAACGTGCCGACGCTCGACGAGCAGGGCGTCAAGGGTTATGAAGTCAACACCTGGTTTGGCTTCGTCGCGCCTGCCGGTACGCCCCCGGAAGTCGTCAGCCGGCTCAACACCGAGCTGATCAAGATCTTCTCCAGCGCCGAAACGAAGGAGAAGCTCGGCCCGCAAGGGTTCGACCTGTCGCCGCCGCTGACGCCGGCCGCGTTCAGCAAGATGATTGCCGACGACATGACGCGCTGGGTACCGATCGTCAAGGCGTCCGGCGCGAAGGCCAACTAAGCGCGGCGACAACTACAGCGCGATACCTTCCGGCACCAGTCGCTTTAACTCGCGCACCAGTTTGTCACGCACCGGCGCCATCTTGCGGCTGCGATTCAGATTGTTGAGCTCGAACGGATCGCGCTCCAGGTCGTAGAGCTCATCGAGCTCGCCTGCGCGGCCGCGATTGACCCAGTGAATGTATTTGTAGCGGTCGGTGCGCACCGCCTTGTATGTCATCGCGACCAGCCACGGCATTGCCTGTTCGGCCCAGTACTCGAGCATGATCGCCTTGCGCCAGGCTGCGCGCCTCGCGCCAAACAACGGCAGCAGTGAACGCCCCTGAATCTGCGGCCCCGGCTTACCTCCCGCCAGCTCGATCAGCGTCGGTGCGATGTCCTGGCAGATGATCAGCTCGCCCCTGCGCGAACCCGCCTTGACCTTGCGCGGATAGCGCACGAGAAACGGTGACCGAATGCCTTCTTCGTAAGCGAAGCGGCGCTCCGGCCCGAGCGCGTGCTCGCCGAAGAAGAAGCCGTTGTCGCTCAGGAACACGATGAAGGTGTTGTCGAGCTCGCCCTTCTTCTCCAGCACGTCGATGATCGCGCCTACACCTTCATCGACCGCCGCCATCATGCGGGCGCGCAACCGGATTTCTTCCTGCTCGCCCGATTGCAACGCCGACAGAATCGCCTGCGACTCGGCGGTCGATTTCAGCGCAAAGCTGTCGGCCCAGGCCGGCTTGCTCTTCACGACTTCTGCGGCCGGCAGCATGTTCGGCGTGCGCGGAAAAATAGCGTCGCGATACAGATCCTTGTGCCGCTCGGCGACGACGTAGCCGCCCTGCGCCGAGATGCGCAACGTGCCATCGGCCGCCTGCTCGGCATCCGGATGCACCGCTTTGTGTGCGAAGAAAAGCGAGAACGGCTTGCTTCGCTTGCGCTGCAAGAACTCCACCGCCATGTCGTTCATCAGGTCGGTGATGTAGCCGGTGTGTTGCACGTACTTGCCGTCGTGATTAAGCCGCGGGTCGTTCAACTTGCCGTGCCCGTCGTAGCTGATCCACGTGTCGTAGCCGGGGCGCGGCATGCCGTCGTTGCCCATATGCCACTTGCCGATGTGCGCGGTTTCGTAGCCGAGCCGCTGCAATTCGAGGTGATAGTTCGGCAGGCGATGGCTCATCGCGCCGCGCGCGACGTTATCGATGATGCCGTGCCGGCTGGCGTATTGCCCCGTGACTATCGATGCTCGATTCGGCGAACAGATCGGCGTCGTATGGAACGCGCGCTCGAAAATCGCGCCTTCGTGCGCGAGGCGATCGATATGCGGCGTCTTCATGTACGGATGACCGCCCGCGCCGAACTCGTCGTAGCGCAGATCGTCGATCAGAATTACCAGGAAGTTAGGCTTCATTGAAGTTTGTTTGTACGCTCGCCAAGCGGCGCATCGTACGTGATCACGATTTGACGGAAGCGTAAATTGCACCGATGCCGGTGTGCCAAGCTCACACGACCTTGCAGGTTCAGACGCCGGGGCGCGCATTCGTCGAAATCACGCCGGACGTGCAACGCTGGATAAGCCGGAGCAGCGTCGTCGACGGACTACTGACGGTGTATATCCGCCACACGTCGGCCAGTTTGCTGATTCAGGAAAACGCCGATCCCGAAGTCACGCGCGATCTGGAGCGATTCTTCGCGCGCCTGGTGCCCGACGGTGACCGACTGTTCGAGCACCGCGCCGAAGGCGCCGACGACATGCCGGCGCACGTCCGCGCCGCGCTCACGCAAACTCATCTGTCGGTACCGTTGATCGAAGGTAAGCTCGCGCTCGGAATATGGCAGGGCATTTATCTCGTCGAACACCGAACGCGCGCGCACCGACGCGAAGTCGTGCTGCATCTGATCGGCGAGTAACGCGATGCGAATTGGTGCTGGGCGGAGCGGGCTTTATCGGCCGCCACGCGTCGCGGCGCTGCTTGCGCGCGGTCACGAAGTGGTGATCGGCAGCCAAATCCGCAGCGGATCGAGCGCCGGCTGCCGCTGCGCCGCCGCGGCTGCTGAGTTATTCGGCAGCGCGCAGCTCGGAACGATCTGAGGAGAGCGCACTGAAGCGCGTCGCGTGACCGCAGCCCGCTTGTCTGCTCAATTCTCCGCGAGCGATCGAAGGTCGATAAGCGGCCGTTGTGCGTAACGATGCGGTGCGTATCTTGCTTGCGTCGGTTTCATGGCGTTTCTCCCTACCCGGCTCACGTTGCTGTCACGGCGTAGTATCGGGATCACCGAGTCGGCGCGGAAGCCGCACCGTATGCCGTGATGACCCGATCGAAGCCCCTGCTTCTCGTGCTGTTGTCGCTGCTGTTAGCGGCTACGGGTGTCTTGTTGCGGGCCGCTCCGGCCGGTCCGGTCATCGTGGTCGAGATCGAGGGCGTCATCGGTCCGGCCACCGCGGATTTCGCGCATCGTAGTTTCGCCAAGGCGCGGGAGCGCGGGGCCCGCTTGATAGTGCTGAAAATGGATACGC
>JBGSWY010000223.1:0-6674 GCA_041751715.1 Burkholderiaceae bacterium | reverse complement strand
GTCGCTATCAGCATGGGCATCCTGTTTCTCGGCGGGGTCAACGGCCGGCTGTTCATCGGCATCACCGCTGCACTGACATCGGTGTTCGTGATGGTCATCTGGCTCTCGCCCTGGCGGCGCGAGCGCATCTTCGCGTACCTGGATCCGTGGTCGGAGAGCAATGCGCTCGGCAAGGCATATCAGCTGTCGCATTCGTTGATTGCTTTCGGGCGCGGCGAATGGTTCGGCGTCGGCCTCGGCGGCAGTGTCGAGAAGCTGCACTATCTGCCGGAAGCGCATACCGACTTCATTCTCGCGGTACTCGCGGAAGAGCTCGGAATGGTCGGCGTGGTGACGGTCGTCGTGCTCTTTTACTGGCTGGTCAAGCGCGCGTTCGAGATTGGCCGCCAGGCGATTGCACTCGAGCGCACATTCGCAGGCCTGGTGGCGCAAGGCGTCGGCCTATGGATCGGCGTGCAAACGTTCATCAACGCCGGTGTGGCCACTGGGTTGCTGCCGACCAAGGGCCTGACCTTGCCGCTGATGAGCTACGGCGGCTCGGCGCTACTGTCGACGATCGTCGCGCTCGCGATTCTGCTTAGGGTGGATCGAGAGAACCGCGTGCTGATGCGCGGAGGCCGGACATGAGAATCCCGGGAATCGACGGATCGCCACTCACCGATCGCCGATCACGTTTGATGCGCGGAGAACGCGCATGAAGCATTTGATGGTCGTCGCCGCCGGCACCGGCGGGCATGTGATGCCCGGTCTCGCGGTGGCGGAAGCGCTGCGTGAGCGTGGTTGGTCGGTCAGCTGGCTCGGCACGCGCTCCGGCATGGAGCGCCAACTGGTCGAGCCGCGCGGCATCACTTTCGATGCGATCGACTTCACCGGATTGCGCGGCAAGGGCGTCAAGACATTGCTGCTCGGTGGCTTTTACGTGCTACGAGCGCTCTGGCAAAGTCGTGCACTGATTCGTGCGCGCGCACCGCGCGTGATGTTTTCAACCGGTGGCTACGTGGCAGTACCGGCTGGAATGGCCGCCAGCACGCTCGGTGTGCCGCTGGTCCTGCTTAACTCGGATGCGGCGCCGCTAATGTCGACCAGGATGTTGAAGTCGCTGGCCTCGGCAGTGTTATGCGGGTTTGACGGAGCAGCGGCGCGAGCGGCCGGCGACAAGGGCCTGGTGACCGGGAACCCGGTGCGTCCCGAAATCACGCAGATGGCATCGCCCGAGCAGCGTTTCGTCGGCCGCCGAGGTCCGCTGCAACTCCTGATCATCGGGGGCAGCCTCGGTGCGCAGGCACTCAACGAGAGCGTGCCGCAGGCGCTGGCGTTGATGGCTGCCGAGCTGCGTCCGAGAGTGGTACATCAATGCGGCGCCAAGCACATCGATGCGGTGTGCGCGCTTTATCAAAATCTTGGTGTCGAAGCCGAGGTCGTTGCGTTCATCGGCAACATGCCGGAGCGTTATGCGATCGCAGATGTGGTCGTTTGTCGTGCCGGGGCGATCACGGTTTCCGAGCTGGCCGCAGCGGGTGTTGCGAGCGTGCTGGTGCCGCTGGTCGTGTCGACCACTTCCCACCAGCGCGCCAACGCGGAATTCATGGCGGCCCATGACGCTGCAATTCACTTGCCGCAAGCGGAACTGACCGCGGCGCGGCTCGCCGAATTGCTGCGCACGCTGACTCGCGACCGTCTGCTTGCGATGGGGCAAGCGGCACGTTCGATCGGCAAGCCTGATGCGACAAAGACGGTTGTGTCGGTGCTCGAGAAGGTGGCGGTGTGAATCGCAAGTCGTTTGAGTTCTCCGCTCTTCACTACGCGGTTCTGCCTCTTGCAGCAGAGGCGGCAGCGACGTGGCCGGCAATATGAAGCACGCCGTCAAGCACATTCACTTCGTCGGCATCGGTGGCAGCGGCATGTCGGGCATTGCTGAAGTGCTGCTGACGCTCGGCTATCGAGTCAGCGGCTCGGATACTGCTTCGACAGCAACCACGCGGCGGCTGGCGAAACTGAATGCCACAGTCACGCACGGTCATCGGGCCAAGAACCTCAATGGCGCCGATGCGGTCGTCGTTTCCAGCGCGGTGTCCGAAGACAATCCGGAAGTGCAGGAGGCGCGCGCGAAGCGAATTCCAATCGTGCCGCGCGCGGTGATGCTGGCGGAGCTGATGCGCCTGAAGCAGGGCATCGCGATCGCGGGTACGCACGGCAAGACCACTACCACCAGCCTGGTCGCGAGCGTGCTTGCCGCCGGTGGCTTCGATCCGACCTTCGTGATTGGCGGCCTTCTGAACTCCGCAGGCGCGAATGCGCGGCTGGGAAGCGGGGACTACATCGTGGTCGAGGCCGACGAGTCCGACGCTTCGTTTCTCAACCTGAATCCGGTGATCGCCGTGGTCACGAATATCGACAACGATCACATGGAAACCTACGGCCATGATTTCGCACGGCTGAAGCAGGCGTTCGTCGACTTTCTGTTGCGGCTGCCCTTCTACGGCAGCGCGGTCGTGTGCATCGACGATGCCAACGTGCGCGAGATTTTGCCGTCGGTGCCCAAGCCGCTGCTGACCTACGGCTTTGCCGACGACGCGCAGATCCGCGCGTTCGATGCACGCGCCGACGCCATGCAAATGAAGTTTCGCGTAGCGCGCGAGGGCGCCGCAGAACTTGCGGTGACGCTGAACCTGCCCGGCATGCATAACGTGTCCAACGCGCTGGCCGCGATTGCAGTCGGCACCGAACTGGGCGTTGCGGATGCGGCGATTGCCGGTGCGCTGGCCGATTTCACCGGTGTCGGCCGCCGCTTTGCGCGGCATCCCGATCTGCCGGCCCCGAGCGGCGGCCACTTTGCGCTGATCGACGACTATGGACACCACCCGGCAGAAGCCGCGGCGACGTTGCAGGCGGCGCGCGCCGCGTTTCCGCAGCGGCGAGTCGTGCTTGCGTTCCAGCCGCACCGATACACGCGCACGCGCGACCGCTTCGAAGATTTCGTGCGAGTGCTGGCCGCCGCCGATGTCCTGCTGCTGCTCGAGGTCTATCCGGCCGGCGAAGCGCCAATCGTGCTGGCGGACGGCCGCGCTCTCGCGCGCGCGATTCGCGTCGCCGGCAAGATCGAGCCGATTTTCGTCGAGTCGATCGACGAACTGCCGGCGGCGCTGCTCGATGTCGTGCGCGACGGCGATGTTGTGATCGCGATGGGTGCCGGCTCGATCGGCCAGCTGGCATCGAAGCTCACCGGCGGAGGGGCGGAATGAACAGCGCCAACTTCGGCAAGGTCGGCGTGCTGTTCGGCGGACGGTCGTCGGAGCGCGAAGTGTCGATCATGTCCGGCACCGGCGTGCTCAACGCGCTGCGCTCGCGCGGCATCGATGCGCATGCATTCGATCCGGCGACGCAATCGCTGGGCGAGCTCGAAGCCGCAAAGTTCGATCGAGTTTTCATCGCGCTGCATGGACGTGGCGGCGAAGACGGTGCGATCCAGGGCGTGCTCGAGACGATGCGGATTCCCTATACCGGGAGCGGTGTGCAGGCGTCCGCGATCGCCATCGACAAGGTGTTTACCAAGCGCATCTGGGAAACACACAAACTGCCGACGCCACGCTATCGGCTGATCGAGTCGGCCCAGCGCACGCACTTGAACGACGTGGCTGACGATCTGCGGTTGCCGCTGATCGTCAAACCACCGAACGAAGGCTCGACGATCGGCATCACGCGCGTGCTCGGCTATTCAGGCATGGGTGAAGCGTTCGAGCTGGCGCGCAAGTATGACGATGTGATACTGGCCGAGGAATTCATCGAAGGGCGCGAGTTGACTTGCGCAATTATCGGCGAAGGCATCCACGCTGCAGCGCTGCCATTGGTCGAAATCCTTGCGCCTGGTGCGAACTACGATTACCACAACAAGTATTTCGGCAACGAAACCAAGTACGTTTGCCCGGCGGCAATCGGGGATGCGCTGGGCGAAGAGATCCAACAGCTTTCGGTGCGCGCGTATAACGCGATCGGCGCGCGCGGCTGGGGTCGAATCGACGTCATGTTGTCGAAGCAGGAAGAGCCATATTTGCTGGAACTCAACACATCGCCTGGCATGACCGGGCATTCGCTGGTGCCGATCGCAGCACGCGTGGTGGGCATCAGCTACGAAGACCTCGTGCTGCGCACTCTTGCGCTTGCCACGCTGGACGAGAAAGTGCGATGACCGCTCGCACGATGAATCGCTTAGCAGCTCTGTGCCTGGCGCTCGCGCTGCTGGGCATCGCCGGTATTGCGTTGTTTCGTCTTGCGCAGCAGCCGGCATTTCAACTGGAGCGCATCGACGTTCGTGGCGATCTGCGACATGTCACGGCGGCTTCGGTGCGCGCCGCGCTGGCAGGACGGCTCTTCGGCAACTACTTCACGGTGCGGCTCGACGACGCGCGCCGTCTGTTCGAAACGGTGCCATGGGTCGCGCAAGTGTCAGTGCGCCGCGTGTGGCCCGACCGCCTGCTCGTGACGCTGACCGAACATCGGGCGCTCGGCGTATGGGGGGACGGGCGGTTACTGTCCGACCGCGGCGATCTTTTCGTTGCCAACCCCGACGAAGCGGAGGTCTACGGTGCGTTGCCCGGGTTCAGCGGACCGGCCAATGCGGCTAAAGACGCCGCGCGTCGCTACTACGAACTGTCGGCGCAATTCGCCGCTTTGTCGTTGCGCATCGATGCGATCGAAATCTCGGATCGCAAGGCATGGTCGTTGCGCGTGGTGTCGGAAAATGGCGATGGCGCGACTAAACCGAGTCAGAGCCGCATCGAACTCGGCCGCGACGGCGCGGCCTCCCCACTGGCGCAGCGGGTCGCACAAGTGATCGCTGCGTATCCATCGATCGTGGCGCAGACTGGTGCTCCGCCGGCGCGCATCGACGCGCGTTATGCGAGTGGCATTGCGATAGCGCTTCCGGCGAAGCCAGAGCGCGCGCCCCGCCCATGAGAAACGAAAACAAGGACTTGATCGTCGGGCTCGACATCGGCACGTCGAAAGTCGTCGTCGCGGTTGCCGAAGTGCTGGCCGACGGCCGGTTCCAGGTGATCGGCCTCGGCCAGGCCGAGTCGCAAGGCCTGCGCAAAGGTGTGGTGGTCAACATCGAGGCGACCGTGCAATCGATCCGGCGCGCGCTCGAAGAAGCCGAGCTGATGGCCGCGTGCCAGATTCGCGACGTGTTTACCGGCATCGCCGGTAGCCACATCAAGAGCTTCAACTCGAGCGGCATGGTGGCAATCAAGGATCGGGAGGTCGCCGCGCCCGATGTCTCGCGCGTGATCGAGACCGCAAAGGCGGTCAACATTCCGACCGACCAGCAGGTGCTGCACGTGCTGACGCAGGAGTTCATCGTCGACGGTCAGGAGGACATTCGCGAGCCGATCGGCATGAGCGGCGTACGGCTCGAGGTGCGCGTGCATATCGTCACCGGCGCGGTCAGTGCGGCACAGAACATCATCAAGTGCGTGCGCCGCTGCGGACTCGAGGTGCAGGATTTAATTCTGCAACCGCTGGCATCGTCCCTCGCTGCTCTGACGGCGGACGAGAAGGAGCTCGGCGTGGCGCTGGTCGATATCGGCGGCGGCACAACCGATATCGCGATTTTCACCGGTGGTGCAATCCGGCATACCGCGATCATTCCGATCGCCGGCGATCAGATCACCAGCGACATCGCGATGGCATTGCGCACGCCGGTTTCCGACGCCGAAGACATCAAGCTGCGCTGGGGCGTCGCCAAGGAAGTGCTGGCCGATCCAAACGAGAAGATCGAAATTCCCGGGCTCGGCGATCGTGGCCCGCGTCTGCTGTCGCGCCAGTCGCTCGCTGCGGTGATCGAGCCGCGGGTCGAAGAGCTGTTCACGTTGACGCAGCAGGTCGTGCGCGAGTCCGGATACGAAGAGTTGCTGTCGTCGGGCATCGTCCTGACGGGCGGCACCAGCATGCTGCCCGGCATGACCGAGTTGGCCGAAGACGTGTTTTTGAAACCGGCGCGCATCGGTTGGCCGAACTACAAAGGCTCGCTGGCTGATGTAGTGCGCAATCCACGTTTCGCAACCGCGATGGGATTGCTGGTCGAAGCGCATTCGCAGCGGGTGCGCGGCCGCAAGATCGCGCAGCAAACAGGCTCATTCAAGCAGACATTCAAGCAGATGAAGGAATGGATCGTTGGGAATTTTTGATGGGCGGAGCCGATCCTCGATTGGCAAGCCATTTTCAGCGGGCAGCCGATCCTCGATTGGCAAGCCATTTCAACGGGCGGCCAATCTCGATTGGCAAGCCATTTTCAACGGACGGAGCGCCCAATGCCAAGCGCGTCAGCACTGCGCTTTTGGCCTTGCGCGTTTCCAATTGCAGTAACTGAAGTACTCAACTTAGCTTAGGCAGGAGGCAACATGAGTTTCGAAATTCTTGAGACTGAAACGCGCGGCACGATCATCAAGGTCGTTGGGGTCGGTGGCGCGGGCGGCAACGCAGTCCAGCACATGATTGCTCGCGGAGTGCAGGGCGTGGAGTTCATCTGCGCAAACACGGATCACCAGGCGCTGGTGCGATCGTCGTCGAAGAACATCCTGCAGCTGGGCAAGACCGGCCTCGGCGCCGGCAGCCGGCCGGAGGCGGGTCGCGCGGCGGCCGAGGAGGCGCGCGACAGGATTGCCGATGCGCTGCGCGGC
>JBGSWY010000222.1:0-2801 GCA_041751715.1 Burkholderiaceae bacterium | reverse complement strand
TGCATCACCGTGACACTCGTGGTGTTCGCGCCGATATAGAACACGGCGATCACCAGACCTTCACCGCTGTTCGGCAACTGTTCGATCAGCCGCTCAATCGCCGATCGTGCCGAATACGATTCGACGTCGACCACCATCGGCCTCAGGCCCGCGGCTTGCGCCACTGCGACCCGGTCTTCGACCTTTTCTTTGCGCGACGCCGCGATCAACACTTCGACATCATCCGGCGCATTCGGGATCCCGCCGAGCACCTGGAAGTCCAGACTGACTTCGTCCAGCGCAAATGGAATGTACTGGTTGGCTTCGCTCTCGACCTGCATTTCGAGCTCTTCTTCACGCAGGTTGGCGGGTAGCGCAATGCGCTTGGTAATCACAGCCGACGCCGGAAGCGCCATGGCCACGTTCTTCACCTTGCCACCGGCGCGTCGCCACGCGCGCCTGACCGCTTCGGCGACCACGTCGATCTTGTCGACGTTGCCGTCGACCACCGCCCCGCGCGGCAGCGGCTCAATGGCATAGCGTTCGAGGCGCATCGTGCCCTTGCCGGCCTCGGACAGCTCGACGATCTTTACGCTCGACGAACCGATATCAAGGCCGATAAGCGGCGGCGCTTTAGGCGAAAAAGGCAGATCAAAGGCCAAGGTGATGCTCCCAGCAGCTGGCGACACTCGAACAAGTGCTCAACGGTGCGTCCCGTATCTATCGAGGCACTGAATTGCCCCGATCCCCGATGCGGTCGGATCGAAACCCCGTTTTTCCTTATGTTTCGAGCGTTTACCGCAGTTTCATTGGACGCTACACGAAATCCTATCAACATACGCAAAATCCACACAAGCCCCGTGTTCGGCCTAAGCGTGCCCTTTTTGAGGGATTAACAACGAACATCTGGCGCTAGGCATCGTCCAACGTGACGTTAAGTTGCGCGCTTTGAAGCACCTGCGCGCACAACCGACTCCTATAATCCCTCACTCCGTAAGCGGCGAAGCGCAAAAAAGCGGTCGCTCACACGCCTAACTCGCTGTTGCACTTGCCGGCCAACTTAAACACGTGAGCTCCCGCAATCCCGACCGCGCCGAAGAAGACGGGCCACGCGAATCTTCGCCGTGGTACTGGCGCGTGCTACGCGGCGTGCTACTCGTCGGCGGCGGCGGCCTTGTGGCGTGCCTGCTGCTGATGTTGTTTCTCTTTGCGGTCGTCTATTCGAATCTGCCGCCGATTGATGCGCTGACGGACTATCGCCCCAAGATTCCGCTGCGTGTGTGGACCGCTGACGGGATTCTGATCGGGGAGTTCGGGGAAGAGCGGCGTGAATTCGTGCCGCTGTCCGAGATTCCCGATGCGCTGAAGAAAGCGATCCTGGCGGCTGAGGATGATGGCTTCTACGAACACTACGGCGTCGATTACGCCGGGCTGGCACGCGCGTTCGTTTCCAACTTTGCGTCGGGGCGCCGCGGCCAGGGCGGCAGCACAATCACGATGCAAGTGGCGCGAACGTTTTTTCTGAGTTCGGAGCGCAGCTATGTGCGCAAGCTGTATGAGATCGCGCTCGCCTACAAGATCGAATCGTCGCTGTCCAAGGATCGCATCTTCGAGGTCTATGCGAACCAGATTTTCCTTGGACAACGCGCCTATGGTTTCGCGTCGGCATCACAGATTTACTTCGGCAAGAAGCTGAGTCACCTGACCACGGCCGAAATTGCGACGCTGGCCGGGCTGCCGGTCGCTCCGGCCACCTACAACCCGTTCGTCAATCCGAAGCGTGCCAAGGGACGGCAGCAATACGTGCTGGCGCGCATGCTGCAGCTGAACTACATCGATCAGGCAACCCATGATGCAGCGCTTGGGCAGGAGCTGAAGCCTCGCGCAGCCAACCACGCGGTCGAGCAGTCTTTCAAGGTGCGCCTGCACGCCGAATACGCGGCCGAACTGGCACGGCAACTGGTGTACGAGGTGTTTCGCGACGAGACCTACACCCGCGGACTGAACGTATTCACGACCTTGCGCAAGGAAGACCAGGAAAACGCGTATGCCGCGCTTCGCTCGCAGGTGCTCTCCTACGACCGCAAGTACGGCTATCGGGGCCCGGAAGCGTTCATCGATCTGAATGCCGATCCGGCGGTGCGCGAGCAGCGCATCGAAGATGCGTTGGTCGAAGCCATAGAAAGCCCCAATCTGCTGCCGGCGGTTGTGCTCGAAGCGTCACCGACTCAGGTAAACGCCGCGTTGCAGGGTGGTTTGATGGTCGAGATCAAGCCCAACGGCTTACGCTTTGCCGCACCGTCGCTATCGGCGAAGGCGCAGCCGAATCGCAAGGTCGTGCCGGGCGCCGTGATTCGGGTCACGCGCGATGACAAGGACGTGTGGCAGATCGTTCAGTTGCCGCAGGTGGAAGCCGCGTTCGTTGCCGCCAGCTCGAAGGATGGCCAGGTCAAAGCGCTGGTCGGCGGATTCGACTTCAACTTGAACAAGTTCAATCACGTGACGCAGGCCTGGCGCCAGCCGGGATCAAGCTTCAAGCCGTTCATTTATTCGGCGTCGCTCGAGAAAGGATTCATGCCGAGCACGCTGATCAATGACGCGCCGATTTCCATCGATCCGAGCCTAACTGGCGGCCAGGTGTGGGAGCCGAAAAATTACGACGGCAAATTCGAGGGGCCGATGCGGCTCCGGCAAGGTCTGGCGAAGTCGAAGAACCTCGTTTCGATTCGCATCCTGCAGGCGATCGGTCCGCGCTACGCGCGCGACTGGGTGACGCGCTTCGGCTTTGAGGCCGACAAGCATCCGGCTTTTCTGACGATGGC
>JBGSWY010000221.1:0-6253 GCA_041751715.1 Burkholderiaceae bacterium | reverse complement strand
GGCTCGGCGTTGGCGCCGCAGCCTCAGTGTTCGTTGCGATCGTGGCCGGCGCTGGCGTCGCGCTGTGGCAGGCGCAGGTAGCCCGACAGCAACGCGACGCTGCTTATCACCAGCAACGCCGCGCGGAGGCCACGAACGAGTTCATGAATCTGCTGCTTGACTCGATCGGTCCGGACGGAAAACCGCTGACGTTGGTCGAGCTTCTCGATCGTGGAGTCGGGTTGCTCGAAAAAAGCGCTGGAATTGATGAAAGCCTCGTCGGAAGTTTGTTGTTCGACGTGTCGCGGCGCTACGCGACCATCGGCCAATCCAACCGGGAGCTCGAACTCCTGGATCGCGCAATCGCCAGCGCCCGCAAGCTAGACGACTGGCCGCTTCTGGCAGCCTCGCAGTGCGCCGCCGCCCTGACGTTGCTGAGCCGCGATGGACGCGCGGCACGCGATCGATTCAGCGAGGCTGACTCGGTATCGAAGCGGCCTCCCGGCCTTCCCGCAGGAGCAGAGACGATGTGTGCGCGCGCGCGCGCACACATGCAGCAGGCCGAGGGTGATACTGAGCAGGCCATCGCCACGCTTAGAGCGAGTTTGCAAAAACAGCGCGGCGCGCCTGTTGAACTGACGGGGTTGTTGATTCCGCTGGCGACCGAGCTGGGTGACCTTTACTTCAAGACCGACCGAATTGCCGATGCGCTCGAGATCAGTGCTCAGGCGCTGGCCATGTACGACCGGTCCGGCCGTGGCGGCACGATGGGCCGTGTAATTGCAGCGATGAACTATGCAGCGATCCTCGCACGATCGGGAGAAGTCAACGCGGCCGCTGAAGCGCAGCGGCAGGCTATTCAGATCGCGCGCGGCTTCGATCGCGAAGGCGGGCTGTCCCCCGGCTTCGCCGGCCACCTGGGTACCAGCCTCTTGCGGCTGGCTCAGTATGACGAAGCGCTCAACCTGTTCAAGGACAGTCTGCAAAGCGCCCGCGCAACCGGCAACAAGCGCTTCGAGGCACTTTCGCAACTGATGCTCGGCAAGGTGCTCGTAAAGTTGGGCCGATTCGATCAAGCCGAACAGCGACTGGCCGGTGCCGAAGAATTACTGGCGATAAACCGCGCTGCGAACGCTCGGCTGCTGCGCGAACTTGTGCTGACGCGTGCTGATCTGCTGCTCAGTTCCGGGAGACCGCGTGAAGCCGCAATCGTTGCTGCAGGCGTTCTCGATGAGTTGGGCTATCCGCAACAACGCGCGGCGCCGGGAGTCAGCAGTGCACTTTACGTGGCCGCTCGCGTTGCATTGGCCAACGGCGATGGGGTGCAGGCAGAACAGTTTGCAAGCGACAGCTTGATCGCAGCCACCGCTATCGCGCGCGATCCGCGGCGCAGCGCCGATGTCGGACAGGCCCGCATTCTGCGGGCCAAAGCGAAACTGATGCAGGGGATCGAAGGTGCGGCGAGAGCGGATGCCGAGGCTGGAGTTATCGCGCTCGACGCCGGTTTCGGTGCTGACCATCCGGAAACGCGGCAGGCGCGCGCGTTACTGGCGGAGCTCACGACCGCCAGCGATCGTCACGATTCAAGGTCGGAAGCCAAGTAACTCACATCTCGGCCCAGAATCGCTCAGCCTTGTCCGTACGGCAATCGCTGAGCGTTCACACATCGCTTTGTCGAATATTCGACAAACTAGCAACCCGATGTCCGGCTGCCGCAGCACGCCGCGTTCTTACATGCAGAACACACGGGAATCG
Organism: Burkholderiaceae bacterium; assembly: GCA_041751715.1. Taxonomy (GTDB): domain Bacteria; phylum Pseudomonadota; class Gammaproteobacteria; order Burkholderiales; family Burkholderiaceae_F; genus JACCZX01. The sequence goes on along the minus strand of JBGSWY010000221.1, from coordinate 4,519 downwards.
CCGTTTGTTCAAGTCAACCAACCATGGAGTTCACAATGAAACGCAACCTACTTTTTTCCGTTTTAGCCTCGACAGTACTGGCCGCTGCTGCGACACCGGCCTCTGCCGTCGATGCCTGCAAGAACGTCAAATTCAAGGTCACCAACAACCACGCCGAAGGCAGCGACATTGAGATTCGCAAGGTCAAGTACTTCAACCCACACACCGGTAACACTGAAACGGAGGACGTGAAGAATCTTGTCTGCAAGACTGGCAGCACTTGCACGACCGGCGGCGACAACCTGGGCAACGCGAAGAACATCGACCTGAACAGCATTCAGGTGGTCTTCAAGCATCGCGAGGGCGACGGCGACTGGTCCGACGAGTTTCAGACCCAGCCGTTCGTGCCGGCCTACCGCAAGTGCACCGAGAACAAGATCTACGGAACGATCGTTGTCGGCAACCCCAGCTGACGAAGCTGTCTCTCAATTTAATCAGGAGCTACCGATGTTTCCTATTCGATGTTCAAGAGTGGCGCAGCTGGTCGCGTTGGCCGCAGCCGGCGCCGCCGCGAGCGGTTCAGTGCATGCCGCGCCGGCGCAATTTGAGTGCTACGACTTCAGCGGCCTGGCGGTGGGCAGCAAGTACACCGTCGGCGATATGATCGACGCTCGCTATGCAACGATCACCATCAAGCCGTACTTCATTAACGGCACTCCTGCAGCCGCAGAGGTGCGCGGGGTGACCGTCAATCAGTCGCAGATCGCCGGCGGCCCGGCGCCGGAAGCAAGGCTGTATCTGGTGACGGTCAACGTGGTGCCAAAGTCGCGGGCCACTAGAGTGCGCATGAATGTTGCGCAAAGCATTGCGCAGGACGGCGCCTTTGCCAACGCCAACATTGAAGTCAACGGCGAGAAGCACGAGAGCCCGAGCGGCATCGCGGGTTTGGACGGCAAGATCATCGGCCGGCCCGCCAATGGCAAGGCAAAACTCTCGTCGAGCATCACGCCGCAGGGTGGTGGCAACTGGCACTCGGGCACGCTCGAAATACGTGCGGACCCGGGCAACATCGAAAGCTTCAGCCTGGGCATGCATAGCGGGATGATCGACAACCTTTGCTTCGCCAAGTAGTCCCGAGCGCGCTCGCCTGAGCGCGCGATTCATCCGGCACCAGCGCGGCCTGCAGTCGATGCAGACCGCGCTTTTTTTTGAACTCGTCGAAGCGCGCAATGCGGCGCCGATTGCAGCGTCGCGACGCTGCACGGACACGCTGCCTCCGTGTCCGGATCCACGTCGTATATCTCGTTGTTACTAGGAATGGAGTGGTGAGAAAGCCGCGCCATTTTGCGGAGAACGGCATGGGCTGGGTTTACAAGATCGTATTGACAGCGGCGATGGTGGCCTCGATGTTGTGGGTCGCGCAGCTGTTCGGCCGTCGCGTGGCTGGCATCCTGGCCGGGCAACCGACGGTGACGGGGCCGGCCCTGATCTGGCTCGCGCTCGAGTTTGGCACTGACTACGCCATTGAAGCGGCGATCGGAAGCATCGCCGCGTGCGCGCTGTGTGCCGTTTTTGCGCTGGCGTACGAGCGTGCCAGCCGTCGCACGGGCACTGCGGTCGCGCTGCTAGTGGCGTGCGCGGCCAGTCTCGCGTTGGCGCTGCCGCTGCAATGGCTCGACAACCGCGTGTTCGTGGCGCTCGCTGTCAGTGCAATCGGCGTCGTCATCGTCTATGTCGCGATGCCCGATGCGAACGAAGCGACGCGCTCGAAGCGTGAACTTCAAAGCGAAATCTGGCTGACGGCACTGGTCTCAGGCATCGTCAGCGGCGCGGTCGCGTTGGCGGCGCCACGCGTCGGGCCGTTCTGGGCGGGCGTGCTCGCATCCCCGCCGCTGATTGCCGCTGCCGTCGCGATGCATCAGCACGCGTTCGAAGGCAATGCATCGGTGCGGCGCTTTCTGCGTGGCTATGTGGCCGGGCTGCTCGGCCGCGCGGTGTTTGGCGCCGGATTTGCGGTGCTTATCGCGCCTTTCGGCGTGCCCGGCGCAACGCTGTTGGCCGCTGCGGCAGGCTGTGTGATCACGATTGCCACGCTGCGCTGGATCCGGCCGCAAGCGCGACGCGCGATTCCACGATTCACGTCGCATCGTGAAAGATGACGCCGAGTGTTTGTCGGTGTCCCGAGCGCACGCGACTGACGCCGTGTCGCAGATTGACCCGGTACACGCCGCGCGTGCCCTGTATCGGGCGCTGATTGACGGCAAACACAACCGCATCTCCCTGGGAGAGCGGCACCACTTCAGGCCGCGATTGCATACGCGGCCGTTGCTCGGTCAGCACGAACTCGCCGCCGGTGAAGTCGCGCTGGGGAACCGAGAGCAGCACCGTCAACTGCAGCGGGAACACGTGCTCGCCATACAAATCCTGATGCAGGCAGTTGTAGTCGCCGGCCTCATAGTTCAGCAGCAAAGGGGTCGGCTTGAGCTGGCCCGCAGCGTGGCAGCGCGCGAGGTATTGAGCGTGCCTGGCCGGATATCGAACGTCGATGCTCATCGTTTCGTTCCAGCGATTTGCGATCGGCGCAAGGTGCGGGTACATAGCCGTTCGCAGCGCCGCAACGCTATCGGGCAGCGGATAGGTGAAGTACTTGTACTCGCCGCGCCCGAAGCCATGCCGCGCCATGACTACCCGACTGCGAAACATGGAATCGATCGGATACAGCGCGGCCAGCGCTTTGCACTCGTTTGCAGTGAACAGGCGCTCGATCACCGCGTTGCCGCGCGCATCAAGATCGTCCGCAACGCGCTGCCAGTCGACCGCGCCGACGCGCCGGGTGATCTCGTCCGGCGGCGCGATCGGCGCCAGTCGCTCCTCGCGCGCGTTCATTCGGCCAGCTGCGAGTTACCGCGATTGGCCGGCGGCCGACTCGCGCTCGAGCAACGCGCGCTTGCGTTCGACACCCCATCGATAGCCCGACAGTGCGCCGTCGTTGCGAATCACCCGGTGGCATGGAATCGCCACTGCCAGCGGGTTGGCGGCAATCGCGCTGCCCACTGCGCGCACCGATTTGGGCGCGCCGATGCGATCGGCGATCGTTAGGTAGCTCACGGTGCGCCCCGCCGGAATCTCGCGCAGCGCCTGCCATACGCGCTGCTGGAAGGCGGTTCCGCGCACATCGAGCGGCAGGTCGAGTCCAAGCGCCGGCGCCTCGACAAAGCCGACGACTCGTGCCACCAGTTTTTCGAATTCGGCATCGCCACCGATCAACTGCGCGCGCGGGAATCGATCCTGCAGATCGCGCGCCAGCTCGTCGGGATCATCGCCGATCAAAATCGCGCATACGCCTCGGTCGCTGGCGGCGACCAGGATCGAGCCGAGCGAACATTCGCCGATCGCGAAACGGATTTCGGTGTTGGCTCCGCCCGCGCGAAAACTGGTCGGTGTCATGCCCAGCGTGTCGTTGGATGTTTCGTAGAAGCGCCCATTGGAGTTGTAGCCGGCGCCATAAATAGCCTCGGTCACCGTAGCGCTGCGATCGAGCCCGGCCTTGACGCGCTTGACCCGATGCGCTGCGGCGTACTGCCTCGGCGTAACGCCGGTCGCCGCCTTGAAAGTCCGATGCAGATGATAGGCACTGATACCGGCGCGCTGCGCGAGCTGATCAAGGCTCGGCGCCCGTTCTGCGCTCTCGATGAAGCGGCACAGCTCGGCGATGAGCGCGGCGTGTGGTGCGCCGTTACTCGGTTGATCGGGGCGGCAGCGCTTGCATGGGCGGAAGCCCGCACGCTCTGCATCGGCCGCAGTCGGATGAAACTCGACGTTCTCGGGCCGCGCCGCACGCGCCGCGCACGATGGCCGGCAATACACGCCGGTCGTTCTGACCGAGTAAAAGAACTGGCCTTCAGCCGTCGGGTCGCGTGCCACAACCGCCGCCCAGCGCGGATCGCTGACGGTGGCAGCGGCGAGTGTTTCGGCTTTTGTGTTCATGTTCATGGCGACGCTCCGGTGATCTTATCGATGACTGGAATGTAGGGCTTGCCGGCGCGTGCCGAACTCCGGGTCTTGCTTTTGAATTCCCTTGAACGTCACTACGAGCACGTCACGGTATGCGGCGCAGCTCGTGTCGATCGGTTCGACCGCCGTCACGCCATGTTTGACTCTCGAATCGTCGACCAGCGCCGCATCGAATGGCGATGTCAACGTGAAACTGCCGAGCAGTTTGCCGTCAAGATCGTGCACGGTGGTCGTGCCGCTTTCGATGTTGATCCGGTCGATCAGCAGCACCAGCACGTAATCGACACCGTCGCGATGCACGCCTTCGGGCGTCGGCCGGCCCGGCGCATCCGCGCGCGCTTCGATACGAAACTGATGGCACTCGATCCTCCAGCCGGTATCCGGCCGCAACGCGCCGAACAGGCGGCAACAGAAGGCGAGCACGTGTTGCATCGTCGGGCCGTCGATGAGCCCCGGATCCATCGGCTCGAACCAGCGCTCGATGCCGCCCACCAGCGGGTTGTAATCGACACTCTGATAGTGCGGC
>JBGSWY010000220.1:0-7176 GCA_041751715.1 Burkholderiaceae bacterium | reverse complement strand
GCGCTCCGGCCAAGGCACTGCCCGCCAGCGGCGGCGCCGAATCAGTCGAGACGGCGGTCAAGGCAGCAAGGCGATGGGGTTATCGGGTCAAGGGCATAGCCGCCGATCGCGCCAACATCGTCGTTGCGCGCGATAACTTTCACGGACGTTCGACGACCATTGTCGGCTTCTCCACCGAAGCCGCGTATCGCGCCGACTTCGGCCCATTCGCGCCGGGCTTCCGTCATTTCGACTTCGGCGATATCGAATCGCTGCGGGCAGCGATCGACGATGAAACGTGCGCCATATTGATCGAACCGATCCAGGGCGAAGCGGGAATCGTGTTGCCGCCAACGGGCTTTCTGCGCGCCGCGAGAGAGCTTGCCGACCAGCGCAACGTGCTGCTGATTCTGGATGAGATTCAGTCTGGCCTTGGTCGCACCGGTGAGTGGTTTGCCTACATGCACGAAGATATTCGCCCCGACGGCGTGATCGTCGGCAAGGCGCTTGGCGGCGGCCTGCTGCCGGTATCGGCCTTCATTGCCATCAACCCGGTGATGGATCTGCTCGAGCCCGGCAGTCACGGTTCGACCTTCGGCGGCAATCCGCTGGCTGCGCGCGTCGGCCGCGAAGCGCTGGCGGTGATCGAGGAAGAGCATCTGACCGAACGTAGCCGCGAACTGGGCGCGCACCTGCTGTCACGCCTGCGCAGTTTGCAGTCACCGTTGATTCGCGCAGTGCGCGGGCGCGGATTGTGGGTCGGCGTCGAGCTGGACTCGAGCGTGTCTGCGCGCGCAGTCGCCGAGCGCATGGCAGTGCGCGGTGTGTTGACTAAGGACACGCACGAGACGGTGATTCGATTTGCACCGCCGTTGACGATCGAGCGTGAGGCCCTCGATTGGGGCATCGACGTCTTTGCCGCAGTGCTGGCCGAGTTTGACGCGACTGAAGACGCGACAACCGGTACAGCGCATCTGATGATGAGCGCACCCGAGCACTTCGAGGTGAGCTACACGATCAATCCGTGGATGCAGCCCGCGCTATGGTCGGTGTCGTCGCAGCAACTGGCGAGCGATGCAAAGCGCGGCTGGAACAAGCTGAAGAAAACCTACGAGCGCCTGGGTGCGCAGGTCGAAGTGCAGGCGCCGGTCGCCGGTCTGCCGGACATGGTGTTTACGGCGAACGCTGCAGTCGTGCTCGATCGCAAGGTGCTTCTGGCGCGTTTCCTGTGCGCAGAACGACAAGGCGAAGAAGCGCACAACCGCATGTTCTTCGAGGCATTGCGCGCGCGCGGCGTGATCGATCGAATCGTGGACACGCCACCCGGGTTGTTTTTCGAAGGTGCCGGCGATGCGATCTGGGATGCGGCGCGGCGCCTGATGTGGACCGGCTACGGCCAGCGTTCAAGCCGCGACCTGTTCCGCACGATCGAAGAACTCTACGACGTGCCGGCGATCGCGCTCGAACTGATCGATCCCCACTTTTATCACCTCGACACGTGCTTCTGCGTCCTCTCCGGCGGCGATGTGCTGTGGTACCCGGCTGCGTTTTCAGCCAACGGGGCCAGCACAGTGCGTGAAATTGTGGGCGAAGACAAACTGATCGAAGCGACCGAGGAAGACGCGCGCCACCTGGGCGTCAATTCGGTGTGCATCGGGCGCGAAGTGGTGATGTGCCATGCATCCGCGCCCACGCTAGCCGCATTGAACGCTCGCGGCTACCACGTCAACATCGTGCCGCTGGATTCGTTCAATCGCTCGGGTGGTGCGGCGTACTGCCTGACCTTGCGGCTGGACAGTACGACGCGACTTGCGGCGCAGTCTGACCTTCGAGATTTGCGTCGGGCAGCGTAGAGTTTATGTGCCGATCAGACCTCAGGCCGCGAGCCTCTCAACCAGCGGTGACGCGCGGGAGTAAGTAAGGAACGTCTCGTGCGTGGCCCGCGTAACGGCCACATAGGTCAGGCGCACGTCATCTTCGATGTGAGTACCGTGCCGACCAAGCGCGCCGAGTCCCCCGACGGCAACACACGGAAACTCGAGCCCTTTGGCAGAGTGCATGGACAAAAGGCGTACCGCCTCAACCGCAATCGACACTCGGTTCCCGTTAATCCTTGCGACATCGACCGGAATATGGTGCCTTGCAAATACCCGTGCGAAGTGTTCGCCTATGTGGTGCTCGGGATAAAGCACCGCCATCTGCGGCCAGTCGTAACCCGAAGTTTTCCGCGAAACCAACCACTCGGCAATTGCGTGGGCCTCCGCAACAAACGAAATGCACTGCCGTACCTCAGGCTCTACACCCTGTCGTCCGCCGTCCTCTGGCAAAAGGATCGCGCTCTCGTCATCGGCCTGCACGCCCGGCGCCCCGATCACGTCGGCCGCAAAGCGGCGCGCGAACCCGAGGATCTGCGCGGTATTTCGGTAGTTGATCTTCAACACCGTTGTGTGGCCCCTGGCTTCAATGCCGAGCTGTTTCCAAATCGGACGTGCCCGGCCTTTGTAGATCGCCTGCATGTCGTCATAGGCGATCAGTAGCGCTCGCTTGTCGGGGTCAACCATCTTTGCCGCCAGTGCCAGCCACTCAGGTTCAAAGTCATGCGCCTCGTCGATCAGCACGCCGTCGTACTGCCCGCCCGGGATCAAACCGCTGTCCACAGCCCCTCGTACTGCTTTGACGTTGGCTGTCAGCCACTCCTGAAGATCTGGAATCTCTTTCTGACTCGGCGCCGGGATGTCGTAGGTCCGCAGCATCCGGGAACACCAAGCGTGGAACGTTGAGACTTGCACACGATCCTCGACACCGCGTTCCTGCATCGCATTCTCCAGCCGACCTGCTATGCCATTCGCATAGCAAAGGACGAGCACCGGCTTGGCCGCTCCCCGCGCCAGGTACTCGGCGCGAAAGGCGAGGATCAGCGTCTTCCCCGAACCCGCGACACCGCGGATGATGCGGTGTCCGGCTCCCAGGCTGCGGGCGAACTGTTCTTGCTGCAAGTCCATCACCGTCAGCACGCGGTCATCGTTGGTGTTATCAACCGCCTCCTCTAGCGGCAGCGCAATCTGACGGATGCGCACTTCGGGGAAGAGAAGCGCACGCAGGCGATCGACTTGCGGCATTGACAGCGGTGGGCCGATGCGCGGTGACACCATCGACCAAAGCCGAGTTCGAAACGCCTCCGGATCGACACTCTCGGTCATTTCGTCCTTGAAGATGCAGCGCTCGGGCGCAAACACCTGGGCCAGATCGGTCTGATCGAACTGCTTGCGCGTGACGTTGGTAAATACCACCCCGAAGCCGAACGGCAGGATCGAACGCCCCTTGTAGGGATGGGTAGACGGGAAAACCAACCGGAGATCGCGCTCGATAGTGCGGACAATGTCGAACAGATAGATGCGAACCTGCTCAAATGGGTTTTGAGCGCGCACCACACCTCGTTCCGTGAGAAGCTCCACTTCGGACTTTGTGACGGCAACAATTGAGTCGAGCCGCCAGTCCTTCACCTCCAGCACGAGGATGCCGTGCATGGGATGCAGGATCACGAAGTCAGGATGACGGTAACGCGGCCCGACCGGCAAGTTGTGCCAGACCCAGGCGTTGTCTTCGACGAGGTCGCGCAGCCGCTCCGCAAGCCTTACCTCTCCGGAGCTATCGAAGCACGCGGAGCCAAGGGTAGGAATCAGCGTCGCCATGCGGTCAAGGTGCGAGAGGACGGAATCCCGACGTTATCCCGGTCCTGCATGGCACAGTGCGAGGTATTAGGGGGGCTTACGGGCACGCAAGGCGGTTTCTCGCCTGCCCGACAACTCCGTCTCGGCTCACCACTTCGGCGCGCGCTTCTCCATGAACGCCTGCACGCCCTCCTGCGCGGACTCGTCGATCATGTTGCACGCCATCGTCTGGCCTGCAAGCTGATACGCGGCCTCGATACCGGTTTCGAGCTGCCGGTAGAACAAATCCTTGCCCATCGCGAGCGCAGAACCGGGTTTCGACAGGATCGAAGCAATCAGCTTTTCGATTTCCGCATCGAGCTGATCGGCGGGAACGACGCGATTGATCAGGCCGCGCTCGCGCGCAGTGGCGGCGTCGATAAAATCGCCGGTGACCAGCATTTCAAACGCGTCTTTGCGTCCGACATTGCGGCTGAGCGCGACGCCGGGTGTCGAGCAGAATAGGCCGACGTTGATGCCGGACACCGCGAACTTCGCGTCGGCCGACGCGACCGCGAGATCGCACATGGCGACCAGCTGGCAGCCGGCTGCGGTCGCGATGCCGTGCACGCGCGCGATGACCGGCGCGGGCAGCCGCTGGATCGTCATCATCAGCTTCGTGCACTGCGCAAACAGTTGCTGGTAGTACTCGATCGAAGGATTCGCCTTCATCTGTTTCAAGTCATGACCCGGACAGAACGCCTTGCCCTGCGCGCCGATGACCACCACGCGCACCGATTCGTCCTCAGCGATCGCGTCAAGCTCGGTTTGCAACGCCGCCATCATTTCCTGCGACAGGGCATTGAACTGTTGCGGGCGGTTCAGCGTCAATGTCGCGACACCGCGCTCGTCTCGCTCGGTCAGCACATACTGTTCTGCTATCGGCGCGTTCATCGTCGCTCCTATATGTCTATCGCCGCGCTGGACTTCGCCTGCTGGCGTAACACGAATTTCTGAATCTTTCCGGTCGATGTCTTCGGCAGTGATCCAAAGACGATCCGCTTCGGCATTTTGAACCCTGCCAGGTGCGCTCGGCAATGCTGCAGCAACTCCTGTTCCGTCAATGCTGCGCCGTCCTTCAGCTCGACGAAGGCGCACGGCACCTCGCCCCACCGCGGATCGGACTGCGCAACCACCGCGGCGGCAACAATCGCCGGATGCCGATACAGCGCATCTTCGACCTCGATGGACGAAATGTTTTCACCGCCCGAGATGATGATGTCCTTGCTGCGATCCTTGATGCGCAGGTATCCGTCCGGCTGCATCACCGCGAGATCGCCGGTATGGAACCAGCCGCCTCGAAACGCCTCGGCGGTCGCCGATTCGTTCTTCAGATAGCCCTTCATCGTGATATTGCCGCGGAACATGATTTCACCGATCGTCTCGCCGTCGGCCGGCACCGGCTTCATCGACGCGGGGTCGAGCACCGCCACAGCTTCCTCCAGCGTATAGCGCACACCCTGGCGGCCGTTCTTCATCGCACGCTCGCCCACATCCAGCTCGCGCCAGGCGGGCTGCTTCGCGCAAACGGTCGCCGGGCCGTATACCTCGGTCAGCCCATAGACATGCGTCAGGTCGAAACCCATCCGGTCCATTCCCTCGATCATCGATGCCGGCGGCGCGGCGGCGGCGACCATCGCGTGCACCTTGTGCTTGATCCCCTGCTTCATTTCGTCGGGCGCGCTGATCAACATCGAATGCACGATCGGCGCGCCGCAGTAGTGCGTGACGCTGTGCTCGCGAATCGCATCGAACACCGCCTGTGCCTCGACTTTGCGCAGGCAGACATGCGTCCCGGCCATGGCGGCGATAGTCCATGGAAAGCACCAGCCGTTGCAGTGGAACATCGGCAACGTCCACAGATAGACGGGGTGATGCGGCATCGCCCACACCAGCACGTTCGATACTGCATTCGTGTAGGCGCCGCGGTGCGAGTAGACAACGCCCTTCGGATTACCGGTGGTGCCCGAGGTGTAGTTCAGTGCAATGGCATCCCACTCGTCGGCCGGTGCAGCCCAGGAATAGTCGGCCGTGCCCTGTGCGAGAAATGCTTCGTAGTCGAGCGCACCGACTCGCTCTCCGGGGCCGTCGTAGACTGGATCATCGACATCGACGATCAGCAGCTTGCGATCGATACCGGCCAGCGCAGTGCTGATGGTCGGCGCAAATTCTCGATCGACGATCAGAGCCTTGGCTTCTCCGTGATTGATCTGGAATGCAATCGACTGCGGATCCAGCCGTGTGTTCAGCGCATTCAGCACCGCGCCGGTCATCGGAATGCCGAAGTGCGCCTCGACCATCGCCGGCGTGTTGGGCAGCATCACGGCAACGGCGTCACCCCGGCCGATGCCCTGCTGCGCCAGCGCATGCGCCAGGCGGCGGCACCGCGTGCGCAACTCGCGCCAGTTGTAATGCACCTGAGCCGCGCCTCTGCCGTGCACGACTGCAGGAAGCGCGGGATAAACATCTGCTGCGCGCTCGAGGAACGGCAACGGTGACAGCGGCGCAAAGTTAGCGGCGTTTCGCTCAAGGCCGACGTCAAAGATCTGGTTCGGCATTCAGGGTTTACAACCTGGCCAGCGCTTTCACATGTGCGCCGACGCTGCGCGCCAGCGCATCGAGGTTGTAGCCACCCTCCAGCGAACTCACGATGCGCCCACCGGCATGCCGGTCCGCCAGTTCCATCAGCCGCTCGGTGATATAGACATAGTCGGCTTCGACCAGCCCCATCTGTCCCAGGTCATCCTCCCGATGAGCATCGAATCCGGCGGAGATGAAGATCATCTGCGGTGCGAACTGGTCAAGCCGCGGCATCCACACCTCGTCCACGACCTGCCGCGCAACATCGCCCTTCGTTCCGGCCGGAAGCGGCACGTTCACCATGTTTTTCGCGGCGTTGCCGGTGCCGCTATACGGATAAAACGGATGCTGGAAAAAGCTGGCCATCAGCACCTTTTCGTCGTCCGCAAAAATCTCCTCGGTTCCATTGCCATGATGCACATCGAAATCGATGATCGCGACTCGCTCGATGCCGTGCGAATCCAGCGCATGACGTGCGCCGACGGCGATGCTGTTCAAGATGCAGAATCCCATCGCGGCGGATCTGCGCGCGTGGTGTCCCGGTGGCCGCACCGCGCAAAACGCATTGGCGATCTCACCGCCGACAACGCGGTCCGCCGCATCGACCACGGCACCCGCCGCGCGCAGCGCCGCATTCAGCGAGTGCGGATTCATCGACGTATCGGGATCGAGCGGCCGGTAACCCTTGCTCGGTACGCTAGACTGCAAGCGGTCGACGTAATCGGCGCTATGCGCCCGCTGCAACGCTTGAGTCGATGCAAGCGGCGCATCGAAATGCTTCAGAAGCGGGGCGATGCCGGTCGAAATCAGATGATCCGAAATTGCGGCCAGCCGCTCGGGGCATTCCGGGTGCCACGACCCCATTTCGTGCTGCGAACAATCCTGATGCGTGAACCAACCCGTCTGC
>JBGSWY010000219.1:0-13091 GCA_041751715.1 Burkholderiaceae bacterium | reverse complement strand
CGTGCCACGCTGCGCTGGCTGGCGCGGGCGATGCAAGGCATTCCGGGGTCGACACCGGTCTCTGTCTTCGACGTTGCCTACGGCCATGGCGATCTGCTGCGCGCCCTTTACCGATGGGGTGTCTCCAACGGGCGCGCGCTGGCGCTGGCCGGCATTGATCTGAACCCGCGCAGCGCGCTTGCCGCACGCACTGCGAGTGCCGCGGGAATGCGTATCGACTATCAGACCGGCAATGTGTTTGCGGCAAAACCGCAGCCACGTCCGGATTTCATCGTCAGCTCGCAGTTCACGCACCATCTTGACGATGCGCAGGCCGTCGAGTTCGTGCGATGGATGGAAACTCACTGCACGCGCGGATGGTACGTCTCGGACCTGCAGCGCCATGCGATCTCGTACTACACGTTTCGCTGGATTGCTAGGCTGGCGGGTTGGCACCGCATCGTGCGCGACGACGGCACCGTGTCGATCGCGCGCAGCTTTCGCCTTTCCGAATGGCGCGCCATGTTGCAGCGTGCGCGCGTCCCGGCTGAAGTCCGGTGGCATGTCCCGTTTCGCCTTGGCGTCGGGCGGCTCAAGTGAATCGTTCGCACGATCGCGAAGTCGTCGTTGTCGGCGGCGGCATAGCGGGCGGTGCGGCGGCGGCGATGTTGGCGCAAGCCGGTAGGCGAGTGCTGCTGTTCGAGCGCGAGGCCGGCCCGTCTAACAAGATCTGCGGTGAATTCCTGAGCGAAGAAGCGCAGCAGTATCTGGCGCGCATCGGCCTCGACATCGGCGCGCTCGGCGGCCATTTCATCTCGCGGCTACGGCTTGTGCGTGGCGGCTCGGTGGCCGAGGCGATGCTACCGTTTCGCGGGCTCGGATTGTCGCGCCATCTGCTCGATCACGCGTTGCTCGAGCATGCGGCCAGTTGCGGCGTCGACGTACGGTACGGGCGCGAAGCCCGCGTATCGAACTCCGCGTCGGGCGCGGGCGTGCACGTCGAAGGTGTCGGTCGGTGGCAGCCCGATACGTTGCTGCTCGCCACCGGCAAGCACGACGTGCGCGATCTAAGACGGCAACTGATCAAGCCACCGGAAGATCTGATCGGATTCAAAACGTATTTCAAGCTGGACCGCGCGCAGACGCAGGCGTTGAACGGAAGCGTCGAGGTGATCGTGTTCTCGCACGGCTACGCCGGATTGCAGCGCGTGGAGGCAAAGCGTGCCAACCTGTGCCTGCTTGTCGATCGCGCGCAATTCCAGCAGAGCGGTGCAAACTGGGACGGGCTACTGCAGGATCTGCTACGCGGCAGCGCGCATCTTCGACAGCGCCTTCACGGTGCGACGCCGCTGCTCGACCGACCACTGTCGATCTATCGCGTGCCGTATGGGTTCGTCCACGCACCGCAGGCGAGTGACCCACCCAACGTCTACCGGCTCGGCGACCAGGTGGCCGTGATCCCGTCGTTTTCGGGCGACGGAATGGCGATCGCGCTACACAGCGCCGCGCTCGCAGTGCAGACACACCTGAGCGGGCGCGGACCGACCGAGTATCACCAGCGCATTCGCGCCGATGTCGCAGCGCAGGTCGCGCGCGCCACCGCGCTGTATCGGTTCGGGCGTTCGGCGCCGGGACAGGCAATGCTGCTTCCCATCGCGCGTGCCTGGCCGCGCGGGCTGCAGCTCGCGGCTGCCTTCACGCGAGTGCCGGCACAGGCGGTGGCTAAGGCGCTTGCATAACGACTGGAATGGGAGGCTGAGCGCCCTTTGCCTGATCTCAAATTTAACAGGACAGGCTTCATCGAAGACACGGCAAACTAGCGAGCATTTCGGGCAACGCCCGCAACCGATGAAGTACGACAACAAGTGACTGCATGCCCCAAGTAAAACGCAAATCTGCCGCTAACACGGCCAACCTCGGCTTCGAAGCCAAGCTCTGGGCTGCCGCCGACGCGTTGCGCAACAACATGGACGCGGCCGAGTACAAGCACGTCGTCCTCGGCCTCATCTTCCTTAAGTACATCTCGGATGCGTTCGAAGCCAAGCACGCCGAACTCGAAGCGCAGCAGTCACAAGGCGCCGATCCGGAAGACCCCGACGAATACCGCGCCACCAATATTTTCTGGGTACCGAAAGAAGCGCGCTGGGCGCACCTGAAGGCGAGTGCCCCTCAGCCCTCCATCGGCACGCTGATCGATGATGCAATGGCCGCGATCGAACGTGACAATCCGACGCTGAAAGGCGTGCTACCGAAAGACTTCGGCCGAGCCGGCCTCGACAAGCAACGGCTCGGGCAGATCATCAACCTGGTGAGCGACATTGCGCTTGGCAGCGCGGCCGACCGCGCCAAGGACACGCTCGGCCGCGTGTACGAGTACTTCCTCTCACGCTTCGCCAGCGCTGAGGGCAAGAGCGGCGGCCAGTTCTACACGCCGCGCCACGTGGTGCGTGTGCTGGTCGAAATGCTCGCGCCCTACAAGGGCCGCGTGTACGACCCGTGCTGCGGCTCGGGCGGCATGTTCGTCAGCAGCGAGAAGTTCATCGAGGCGCACAACGGCAAGCTCGGTGACATTTCAATCTATGGCCAGGAGTCCAACTACACGACTTGGCGCTTGGCGAAGATGAACCTCGCCATTCGCGGCATCGACGCGCAGATCGGGCACGGCGACACTTTCCACAACGACAAGCACCCCGACCTCAAGGCCGACTACGTGCTGGCGAACCCGCCTTTCAACGACAGCGACTGGCGCGGCGCGCTGCTGAAGGATGACAAACGCTGGGTCTACGGCGTGCCGCCCGCGGGCAACGCCAACTACGCCTGGGTGCAGCACTTCATCCATCACCTCGCACCCACCGGACTCGCGGGCTTCGTGCTCGCCAATGGATCGATGTCGTCGAACCAGTCGGGCGAGGGCGAGATTCGCAAGGCGATCATCGAGGCAGATCTTGTTGACTGCATGGTCGCGCTGCCTGGCCAACTTTTCTACTCGACGCAGATTCCAGTGTGCCTCTGGTTCATTGCGCGCAGCAAGAGCAGTGGGCACTTCCGAGACAGGCGCGGCGAGACGTTGTTCATCGACGCCCGCAAGATGGGATCGATGGTCGACCGCGTTCGCCGCGAGCTGACCGATGCGGACATCGCGAAGATCGCCGGCACTTACCATGCGTGGCGCGGCGACGAGGGAGTGGGCGAGTACGCCGACGTGCCCGGTTTCTGCAAGGCAGTGAAACTCGACCACATTCGCAATCACGGCCACGTCCTCACGCCAGGCCGATACGTCGGTGTCGCGGCCGTCGAGGACGACGGCGAGCCGTTCGAAGAGAAGATGAAGCGCTTTGCCACAAGCCTGCGCGAGCAGCAAGTCGAGGCCTCGAGGCTCGATGCCGCCATCGCGGCCAACCTAAAGGAGCTTGGGTATGGCGAGTGAGTGGATCGAGTGCGCACTCGCGGACGCATGTAGCTCGATCGACTACGGGTTAACGGCATCTGCTTCAAATGAACGTGCAGGGCCGAGATTTCTTCGGATCACCGACATCGTCTCAGGCCACATTAATTGGAATGCCGTGCCCTATGTTGCTGCTGACGACGAGACAACTGCAAAGTACGCGCTGAACGACGGCGACATTGTGCTCGCCAGAACAGGCGCCTCTACAGGCGCCAGCGCATACGTGAAACGACCGCCGCCAGCGGTGTTCGCCTCCTACCTGGTTCGGCTCAAGACAAAGCCTGAGTTTGACTCGCGATTCCTTGGCTACTACCTGAAGTCTCAGGATTTCTGGACCTTCATCAACGGCGTACTCGGCGATAAATCGGCTCAGCCGAATGCCAGCGCTTCGACGATGACTAAAGCGCCTCTTCGTGCTCCGCGCGACAAGAATGAACAACGCGCCATCGCCCACATCCTCGGCACGCTGGATGACAAGATCGAGCTGAACCGGCGGATGAATGAAACACTGGATGCCTTGGCGCGGACGCTCTTCAAGTCGTGGTTCGTGGACTTCGACCCCGTCCGCGCCAAGGCCGAAGGCCGCGACCCCGGCCTGCCCCAGCCCCTCGCCGACCTTTTCCCGGATTCCTTCGAGCACTCGGAACTGGGGGAGATTCCGAGGGGGTGGAAGGTGGGAACGCTCTCTGAGCTCTGCTCCACGCAGTACGGGTACACGGCCAGCGCGGTCGATGAGCCAGTTGGACCGAAATTGCTCCGAGTGACCGACATCAACAAACGCAACTGGATTGAATGGGCCGAAGTGCCTCACTGCGCAGTTGAGCCAAACGCGAGAAAGTCCTATGCACTTGGGCTGGGAGATCTGGTCGTGGCTCGCATGGCCGACCCTGGCAAGTCAGCAATCATTGAGCAGCGAGTTGATGCTGTCTTCGCTTCATACCTTGTTCGTCTCAAGACGACATCCCTTGCTAACAGTTATTACGTGTACGGATTTCTGAAGTCTGACCTATACGCAGAGTACGCAGCAGGAGCCAAGAGCGGGTCGGTTCAGGCCAATATGAATGCCAGGGTGATCGTAGGCGCGAGTCTTGTAATTCCGTCGCCGCCGATTCTGGAGCAGTTCCTTCTTGCAATCCTACCGCTCAGGCAACGCCTTGCGGCAGGCGTGCGCGAATCCCGCACTCTCGCCGCCCTACGTGGCACGCTACTGCCCAAGCTGATCTCCGGCGAGTTACGTGCGAAGTTTGTTGACGGGTTCTGCTGATGAGCAAGTCGCAACGAGTTCGCCGCGCCTTCTCCGTTTCCGGTGAACTACTCTTGAAGTCGCGAGAGGCAGCTTTAGCGGCAGTCCAAATATTTAACAGCCCATTGATCACATTCAAGTCCGAGATCTTCATTGTCCTGATGAACATTGCTTGGACGTACTTGCTGCACGCGCACTACCGAAAGGAGCGAGTCGAGTATCGCTATTTCTCAAAGACAGCAAAGCGCCGTGTTTTCGACAAGACCAAGGCTGGCGCGCATAAGCACTGGGAGCTGGAGCGTTGTTTGAAGGATGCGAAATCACCCGTTGATAAGGACACGACCAACAACTTGCGTTTTTTGATCGGCATTCGCCATGAGATTGAGCACCAGATGACGTCTCGCCTTGATGCCTCCCTTAGTGCCAAATTCCAAGCGTGCTGCCTAAACTACAACGAGTACGTGAAGAAGCTGTTCGGGGACAAGCAGGGCATTGACAAGCATTTGGCTTTCAGCCTTCAGTTTTCGTCTATCTCGCGCGGGCAGGCGGCTTCGATGCCGCCGCCTGGAACAATGCCCTCGCACATCAGGGCGTTCGTCGAAGGATTTGAAGACGGCCTCTCCGAAGGGGAATTCAATAGTTCACGCTACGCCTACCGCGTTCTGTTCGTAGCAAAGACTGCGAATCGCAAAGGTCAGGCAGATGAGGTCATTGAGTTCGTCAAGGCGGATTCGAGCCTCGCCGCTGATGTGAATAAGGCGTACACGGTAATTAAAGAGATTGAGCGGCCCAAGCACTTGCCAAGCGGCATCGTTAAGTTGATTAAACAAGAGGGTTTTCAACATTTCACCATTCAGGATCACACGAATCTGTGGCGTGCATCAGATGCGAAAGTCGCCAGCAAAGGATTCGGCGTTCAAGTCGAGAAGGCTTGGTATTGGTACGACAGCTGGGTGGGCTTCGTGCAAAAACACTGCGAGGACAACGCAGGTAAATACAAAGCGAAAGGATGAGCGGCACCTTCGATGAATCCGTTTCGACGGGATCGCCCGGAGGCGGTGCGGTCCTCGTCTATGAGGCTCCAGGCGGCGAGGTCCGGGTGGATGTTCGTCTCGATCAGGAGACGGTGTGGCTCTCTCTCAATCAGTTGGCAGAGCTGTTCGATCGTGATAAGTCGGTGATCTCGAGGCACTTGCGCAATGTTTTCAAGTCTGGCGAACTGGAGCGGGGAGCAACTGTTGCAAAAAATGCAACGGTTCAGAACGAGGGCGGGCGTGAAGTAGCACGGGAGATAGAGTTCTTCAACCTCGACGCCATCCTCTCGGTCGGCTACCGCGTGAACTCGAAGCGTGGCACGCAGTTCCGCATCTGGGCCACCCGCACGCTAAGCGAGCATCTCGTCCGCGGGTACACCATCGAGCGCCAGCGCTTCGCGCGCAATGCCGCCGAGCTGGAGGCAGCGCTCGCACTGGTGCGCAAAGCAGCGGCCGGCGAGGCGCTGACCACGGACATGGGGCGTGGGCTGGTCGATGTCATCGCCCGCTACACGCAGACTTTTCTGCTGTTGCAGCGCTACGACGAAGGGCTGTTGGCCGAGCCCCAAGGCAACCCTGGCGGCGCACTGCTGGCAGTCGACGAGGCACGAGTCGCCGTCAAACGGCTCAAATCCGATCTGCTCGCGCGCGGCGAGGCCACTGACCTCTTCGGCCGCGAACGCCAAGACGGCTTGGCTGCACTGCTCGGCAATCTCGATCAAAGCGTCTTCGGCGAGCCCGCTTATCCGACCATAGAGTCAAAGGCGGCGCACCTACTCTACTTCGTCATCAAGAATCATCCCTTCTCCGACGGCAACAAGCGCATCGGTTCCTTTCTGTTCGTGGAGTTTCTGAACCGCAATGGCCGACTGTTCCGCGATGGTGAGGCCGTGATCAACGACGTCGGCCTCGCCGCGCTCGCGCTGCTCGTCGCTGAGTCGGCGCCGACGGACAAGGAGGTGATGATCCGGTTGCTGATGAACATGCTCGCGGGGCCGCAGTGATGAACGAGCGGTTCACCGAGTCGGTCGTCGAGAACGCTGCGCTCGCGTGGCTGGAAGCGATCGGCTACGCGGTGATGCACGGCCCCGAGATCGCGTTCGGAGAATCCGGCGCGGAACGCAGCGATCCGAACTATCGAGATGTGGTGCTGGAAGGTCGGTTGCGGCAAGCGCTAGTGCGACTGAATCCGAGCTTGCCGCACGAGGCACTGGAGGATGCCTACCGCAAGCTCATGCGCATCGACGCACCTTCGCTGGTAGAGCGCAACCGCGCGCTGCACCGGCTGCTGGTGGATGGAATCCCTGTTGAGTACCGTCGCAAGGACGGTTCGATCGGTGGTGCTCAAGTACGGATCATCGACCTCGAGACACCGGACAACAATGACTGGCTCGCCGTCAACCAGTTCACCGTGTCGGATGGACAGCACACGCGCCGGCCCGATGTCGTGGTATTCGTCAACGGGTTGCCGCTTGGCGTGATCGAACTCAAGAATTCTGCCGAACAGAATGCGACGGTTTGGTCCGCGCTTCGGCAGCTACAGACTTACCAGGCGCAGATACCCGCATTGTTCGTTACAAATGCGGCGCTCGTCGTCTCCGATGGTGTGCAAGCACGCATCGGCTCGCTCGGCGCGGGGAAGGAATGGTTCAAGCCCTGGCGCACGATCACGGGCCGAG
The DNA here is from genome assembly GCA_041751715.1 of Burkholderiaceae bacterium. GTDB lineage: Bacteria > Pseudomonadota > Gammaproteobacteria > Burkholderiales > Burkholderiaceae_F > JACCZX01. The sequence goes on along the minus strand of JBGSWY010000219.1, from coordinate 5,711 downwards.
AGGACGCATCAGCGAAGCTGCCTGAGCTGCAAGTAGTGCTTGAGGGCGTGTTCGCCAAGCGCCGGTTTCTCGATCTGTTGCGGTATTTCATTGTGTTCGAGGATTCGGCGATCGATGGCAGCGGTGGTGCACTGATCAAGAAGATGGCTGGCTACCATCAGTTCCACGCGGTTAACGTGGCGGTGGAGGAAACCATCCGTGCAGCCGAAGCTGTTGCAGCGAATAAAGCGACGGAACCGACGCTCGGGCGATTTGCGGCAGGACAACGCTCAGGTGGCGACCCAGGCGATCGGCGCGTCGGCGTGGTGTGGCACACGCAAGGTTCGGGCAAGAGCCTGACGATGGCCTTCTATGCCGGACGCGTGATCCTGCATCCGGCAATGGCCAATCCGACGATCGTTGTGATCACCGATCGCAACGACCTAGATGATCAATTGTTCGGCACCTTCGCGCGTTGCAGAGACCTGCTGCGCCAACCACCGGTGCAGGCCGCCGACCGCGCCGACTTACGCGCGAAGCTCGCCGTTGGCTCTGGAGGTGTGGTGTTCACCACGATTCAGAAGTTCTTCCCGGACGAGCGCGGCGATCGGCATCCGGTGCTCTCGGACCGGCGCAACATCGTCGTCATCGCCGACGAGGCCCACCGCAGTCAGTACGACTTCATCGACGGCTTCGCGCGCCACATGCGCGACGCACTCCCGCACGCATCGTTTGTTGGATTTACCGGCACGCCGATCGAGAAGACCGACGCCAACACGCGCGCCGTGTTCGGCGACTACATCAGCGTGTACGACATCCAGCGCGCCGTCGTCGACGGCGCCACGGTACCCATACTTTATGAGAGCCGGCTCGCGAAACTTGCGCTGAAGGAATCTGAGCGGCCGAACATCGACCCCGAGTTTGCGGACGTGACCGAGGGCGAGGAAGACGAGCGCAGGCAGCAGTTGATGAGCCGCTGGGCCCGACTTGAGGCCGTCGTCGGCTCTGAGAACCGGATCAAGCTTGTCGCGCGCGACCTGATCGAGCACTTCGAAAACCGGCTCGACGCGATGCAAGGTAAGGCGATGGTGGTGGTGATGAGCCGCCGTATTGCCGTCGGGCTTTACCGTGAGCTGGTGGCACTGCGGCCTGAGTGGCACGGCGAGGATGACGAGCGTGGCACGTTAAAGGTCGTGATGACCGGATCCGCGTCGGACCCACTCGACTGGCAGCGGCACGTCCGCAGCAAGGCGCGACGCGAATCGCTGGCTCAGCGCTTTCGTGACGCGACAGACCCATTTCAGATCGTGATCGTGCGCGACATGTGGCTCACTGGCTTCGACGCGCCGAGCCTGCACACGATGTATCTGGACAAGCCAATGCGCGGGCACGGGCTGATGCAGGCCATCGCGCGAGTTAATCGTGTGTTCAAGGACAAGCCCGGCGGGCTGGTTGTGGACTATCTCGGACTGGCTGACGAACTGAAGCAGGCACTGGCGACATACACCGAAGCTGGCGGCACCGGAAAGCCGGCGCTCGATCAGGCCGAGGCTGTTGCCCTGATGCTCGAAAAGTATGAGGTCTGCCAAGGGCTGTTTCACGCCTTCGACTGGTCACCCTGGACTACGGGCACGCCTCAGGCGCGGCTTTCGCTGCTGCCGGCCGCCCAGGAGCACGTCCTTGCCCAGGATGATGGAAAGAATCGCTTGCTGCGGTCGGTGACTGAGCTCTCCCAGGCTTTCGCACTTGCAGTGCCGCACGAGGAATCGCTGCGCATTCGAGACGACGTGGGCTTCTTTCAGGCAGTGCGTTCTGTTCTCGCAAAGAGCCTCACAATTGGACGCAAGGATGATGAGGATCTCGACCACGCCATCCGGCAGATTATCTCGAAGGCCATGGTCTCCGATGAAGTAGTCGATATCTTCGCGGCGGCCGGGCTCAAGACACCCGATATCTCGATTCTCTCGGACGAATTTCTTTCAGAGGTGCGCGCGATGCCACAGCGCAACCTCGCGGTCGAGCTGCTTCAAAAGCTGCTGAAGGGTGAGATCAAGCAACGCGGCAAGCGAAACGTCGTGCAGGCGCGCTCATTCTCGGAACTGCTTGAACAGGCGGTGCGCAAGTACCAGAACCGCGCCATCGAGACAGCGCAGGTGATCGAAACGCTGATCCAGCTTGCCAAGGACATGCGCGCCGCCGCCGAGCGAGGCGAAGACCTCGGCTTGACCGAGGATGAAGTCGCTTTCTACGACGCGCTTGAAACGAATGACAGCGCAGTCAAGGTGCTGGGAGACGAGAATCTGCGGCTGATCGCGCGCGAGCTGGTTAAGACGGTTCGCGCAAACGTGACGATCGACTGGACCGTGCGCGAAAATGTTCGGGCGAACTTGCGTGTTTTGGTGAAGCGCATCCTTCGCAAGTACGGCTATCCACCGGACAAGCAGGAGAAAGCGACGCTAACGATCCTGGAGCAGGCTGAAGCGATGTCCGAGTTCTGGACGAGCGGTGAACTTCCCAGTGTGAAATCGTGTTCCATGCCGGAGCGTAAGTAATTGATTTTATGTGGTGGGTGGTACAGGGTTCGAACCTGTGACCCCTGCCGTGTGAAGGCAGTGCTCTACCACTGAGCTAACCACCCGCGATTGCGGACGCGGATTATTGCACGGGCTCGTGCGCTGCCTGGCTTACGATACTTCGTAACCAACGCGGCGGAGGTCGGTCTGAACCTTTCGCACACCCTGTTTCGCACCGCGCGCCGCTTGCCGCGTGCGGTGGCTGTCATCGAGCGGGACCGCATCGAGCTCAGTTATCAGCAGTTGGCTGATCGCTCGCTGCGGCTGGCTTCTGCGTTGATCACGCTCGGTGCGGGACCTGGTGCGCGAGTTGGGCTGTTGGCGCGCAACTGTTCAGCGTATGTCGAGTTGCTGTACGCATGCTGGGCGGCCGGCGCCTGCGCCGTGCCAATCAACATGCGGCTGCATCCGAAGGAGGTTGCGTTCATTCTCGACGATGCCGACGTGCGAGTCGTGTTCGTCACCGACGGCATTGATGCCACGGCAATCGAGGCGGCGCGAGAAAACGGCACAACGCGCTTCATCGATGTCGAGGGCTCCGAGTATCGCAAGCTGCTGCACTCCGAACCCGTTTCTTTCCCCGCGGCCGATTCCGGGAATGCGCCTGCGTGGCTTTTTTACACCAGCGGCACGACCGGGCGGCCGAAGGGCGTTGTGCTCACGCACCGGAATTTGCTCGCGATGTCGCTGAACTACCTGGCCGATGTCGACCACGCTGCGGTCGGCGATCATCTGCTGCACGCCGCGCCGATGTCGCATGGCTCCGGGCTGTACACGATTCCAAACGTTGCGGTGGGCGCAACGCAGCTGATTCCCGCATCGCATGGATTCGATGTTGCCGAGATACAGCACATCATTGCCTACACGCCGCACGTCAAGTTCTTCGCCGCGCCGACGATGGTGATGCAGCTGGTCGGCGGCTGGCGCAGCGAGCACAAGCCGGTCAACCTCAAATCGATCATCTACGGCGGCGGGCCGATGTACGTCGCAGATTGCTTGCGCGCGCTCGAATGCTTCGGACCGCGGCTGGTGCAGATCTATGGCCAGGGTGAAGCGCCGATGACGATCACGGTGTTGCCCGCCGCAGATCACATCGACAATCATGACGGCCATCGCCTCGATCGTCTCGGCTCGGTGGGGCGCGCGCAGACGGGTGTGGACGTCGCTGTGCTCGACTCGAACGATCGCACGGCGTCGAGCGGCGACGTGGGCGAGGTCTGCGTGCGCGGCGATGTCGTGATGGCCGGCTATCTGAACAATGCGGAAGCGACCGCGGCGTCGCTCGCCAATGGCTGGCTGCACACCGGCGATCTGGGACGCTTCGACGAGCACGGCTATCTAACGCTGGTCGATCGCAGCAAGGATCTGATCATCTCGGGCGGATCGAACATCTATCCACGCGAAGTCGAGGAGGTGTTGTTGATGCACCCGGCGATCAGGGAGGCCGCCGTGCTCGGCGAGAGCGACGAAAAATGGGGCGAGTCGGTCGTGGCGGTCCTGGTCAAGCGCGAGGGCCACATTCCCGATGAGCAGGAGCTCGACCTGTTCTGCCTCGAACACATTGCACGCTTCAAGCGGCCGAAGCGCTACGTGTTCGTCGACCAGTTGCCCAGAAACGCCACTGGCAAGGTGCTGAAGCGCGAGCTGCGGGCGCTGGTCACGCAGCCATCAAAGCCGAGCGCCACACCGGCGTGACCTTCGCTTCGCGCGCGATGGCGTCGAGCAGCGCCTCGTGCGCGGCCAGTTCTTCTGCCTCAACCACGACCGAGATCAGCTCGCTGATGTCGACCGGACCGAAATTCGCGATCAGCGCGTCGTCGAGCACATCGATCACCAGGCTGTCCTGGCCGCGCGTCATGCAAAGGAAAACATCAGCCAGCAGGCCGGCATCCAGCAGCGCGCCGTGCAACGTGCGATGCGCATTGGACACTGCGTAGCGCTCACACAATGCGTCGAGCGAATTGCGCTTGCCAGGATGCTGCTCTCGCGCATATTGCAGCGAGCAGATCACTTTCACGCAATGGTCGGTAAAGCGGCTGCGCCCGACGCGAGCCAGTTCGGCGTCCAGAAACTCGACGTCGAACGCTGCGTTATGGATGATGACGTCGGCCTCCTTGACGAACTCGATCAGGTCGTCGGCGATATCCCCGAACTTCGGCTTGTCCTCGAGGAACTGGCGATTGATGCCGTGCACGGCCAGCGCACCTTCATCGCAGTCGCGCTCCGGATTCACGTATTGATGAAACCGCCGCTCGGTAATGCGCCGGCCGACGATTTCGATGGCGCCGATTTCGATGATGCGGTGGCCGTCCCTCGTTTCGAGACCGGTGGTCTCGGTGTCGAGCACCACAAGACGCCCGGTCACTCCGCCGCACCCTCCGCGACCGCAGGGTGCGCATGCTGATGCGATCCCATCCACTTGCCGAGCGCCTGTTCCATGATCGTGTACATCGTCGGCACGACATAGAGCGTCAGCAGCGTGCCGAACGTCATGCCGCCGACGATCACCCAGCCGATCTGGATGCGGCTCTCGGCACCTGCACCTGTCGAGATGGCAAGTGGCACCGCACCCAGCACCATGGCGCCAGTCGTCATCAAAATCGGACGCAACCGCAGCACGGCAGACTCTCGAACGGCATCGAACAATTGCGCGCCGCGTTCCTGCAGCTGATTGGCGAACTCGACGATCAAAATGCCATGCTTGGTAATCAGTCCAATCAGCGTGATCATCCCGATCTGGCTGTAGATGTTCCAGGTGCCCCCCGTCGCCCACAGAGCGAACAGCGCGCCGGCAGCCGATAGCGGCACCGAGAGCATGATGACGAACGGATCGGCGAAACTCTCGAACTGCGCTGACAGCACCAGGTAGATGAAGATCAGTGCCATCATCAACGTCAGATAGAAGCTGCCGGTCGAATCACGAAACTCGCGCGACTGCCCGTTCAGATCGGTCTGCGCATCCGGTGGCAGCACGCGCCGCGCCGTGTCATCCATCATCCGCAGTGCATCGCCGATCGCGTAGCCGGGCGCGAGGTTGGCGGTGATCGTCACCGCGCGCAGCCGCTGGAAGTGATTCAGCGATGCCGGCGACACGCCTTCGAGTACGGTCACGACGTTGGCCAGCTGGACCATGCTGCCGTCGCGCGCCCGCACATAGAT
>JBGSWY010000218.1:0-1743 GCA_041751715.1 Burkholderiaceae bacterium | reverse complement strand
CTTGCCGCAGCTGCATACGCGTCGGCCGGATCTGCACGGACGCACGCCGCGCCAGCGCGACTACATAGAAGCGATCCTGGCGCACGACATCACCATCGGAATCGGGCCGGCCGGCACCGGCAAGACGTACCTGGCGGTCGCGGCCGCCGTCGATGCGCTCGAGCGCGATACGGTCAAGCGCATCGTGCTGACGCGGCCGGCAGTCGAAGCGGGCGAGCGGCTGGGGTTCCTGCCGGGAGACCTCGCACAGAAAGTCGATCCGTACCTGCGCCCGCTGTATGACGCGCTGTTCGACCTGCTCGGCTTCGACAAGACGCAGCGGCTGCTGGAGCGGCAAACGATCGAGATCGCCCCGCTGGCGTATATGCGCGGCCGCACCCTGAACCAGGCGTTCGTGATTCTTGACGAAGCGCAGAACACCACGCGCGAACAGATGAAGATGTTCCTGACCCGCATCGGTTTCGGCTCGAAGGCGGTGGTGACGGGCGATGTAACGCAAATGGATCTGCCGAAGGGCACTGCCAGCGGCCTGATCGAGGCGCAGCACGTGCTGGCCGAAGTGCGCGGCATTGCGTTTACTTACTTCACCGCGGCCGATGTCGTGCGGCATCCGCTGGTGGGCCGCATCGTCGAGGCGTATGAAGCGGCTGAAGAGCGGGCGCAGGCGGCAGAAGACGCGAGGCCGGTGTCGGTGGCCGGCCGGGTTGCCGAGGGCGCCCGCCGTCGGGCAGGTTGAGCGCCTGGTGCAAAGCTTAGCGAGCAGCTCCCAGGTTGCGTCAAGGAGCGCAGGCGTACGGAGGTACGTTGACCACCGCGGACGCAGGATCGGGGCTCGCAGTAGTTTTGCGCCGGGCGGCTAGCAGTGCCTGCGTTGGCCCTGTCGATTCAGGGGCATGCGCGCCATGCCGGGTTGCCGGCCCGCTCCACGCTCACGCGCTGGATCACGGCCGCGCTCGAATCGGATGCGCAACTGACCTTGCGCTTCGTCGACTCCCGCGAAGGCAGTCGCCTGAATCGCGATTTTCGCGGTAAGGATTACGCGACCGACGTGCTGACGTTCAGCTATTCAACCCGGCCGATCGTCTGTGCCGACATCGTCATTTGCGTGCCGGCGACTAGGCGCGAGGCGCGCACGCGGGGCAAGTCACTGCAAGACCATCTTGCCCACTTGGTCGTGCACGGCGTATTGCACGCGCAGGGACACCAGCACGAGAAATCCACCAACGCACAGGCAATGGAGGCACGTGAGATCGAAATCCTGCGGAAGCTCGGCAAGCCCAACCCATACCAAATCGGGGTCAGACCCCGTTATGGTTAAATGGCACTCGTGTATTCTGATTTCGTTTCAACGCCATGGAGGCGGTCGGCGTGGCCGATGGTCCTCCGCTTCGAATGTCCGAACCTCCGCCTGGTCGTTCCCTTTCCACCTCACAGCACAAATCCCTGCTTGAACGCCTGACCGCGTTTATTTTCCGCGAACCGGAGAACCGCGAAGATCTTCTGCAGGCCCTGCATGAAGCGCATGAGAAACACCTGCTCGATGCCGACGCGCTGTCGATGATCGAAGGCGTGCTGCAGGTGTCCGAGCTGCGGGCGCGCGATTTGATGATTCCGCGCTCGCAAATGGACGTCATCGATATCGGCGACCCGCCGCTAAGCTGGCTGCCGTTCGTCATCGAAACGGCGCATTCGCGTTTTCCGGTGATCGAAGGCAGCCGCGATCAGGTGATCGGCATTCTTCTC
>JBGSWY010000217.1:0-5650 GCA_041751715.1 Burkholderiaceae bacterium | reverse complement strand
GATTTCGGAAATCGCGGGGGCTGTCGTGCGCCTTTCAGCCGCACGGTCGGGTCTGCGCCGACCTTGCGTTCCCTGATGGCCCATCGATAGAAACGCCGCAGCACTGCCAGGCGGCGATTGGCGGTAGCCGCCAGCGTGGTCGCATGCTTGTCGGCGAAATACTGCGCAAGATGAGCTTCACGCGCTGAATCCAGCGTCGCTCCCTGCTCGTCGAGCCAGCCCGATAATCCCTGAAGATCGCGCCGATACGCCGCCAGCGTGTTCGGTGCCAGGCCGTCTTCAAGCCACACGGCGTCGGCAAACGTGTCGATCAGCGCCTCGGACGCAGTCAATGCACTCGCAGCAACCGGTGCCCTTTTCGCTCGGGCCGCCATCTTGCAGCCTTAAAGCGGCTGATCCAGATTCACGTCAGACGCAATTCGATGCCCGCCTCGTGCACCAGCAGCCAGCGCTTGATGCGCTCGAAAGCGCCGCCGCGATGATGCGCGAATCCGCCGATGCCGGAAGCTGCCACTACCCGATGGCATGGGATTGCAAGCGGCAAACGGTTATCGCCACACGCCTGGCCCACCGCGCGCGCGGTGCCTTCCAGCCGGTGCGCAAGCTCGCCGTACGAGCGCGTCGTACCGGGCGGAATGCCGCTGATCTCGCTCCACACGCGGCGTTGAAATTCCGTTCCATGGATCGCCATCGGCAGATCGATCGGGCTCGAGCTGTCGGCGCAATAAGCAACCAGCTGCTCGACCGCGCGCTGAGCCAGCTCATTTGTGGCCGGCTGCTCGACACCTTCGGCCAGAAAAGATATTTCCTGTACGCAGCCGCCCAAGGTTCTCACTCCGACAAAACCAAACGGCAGCCTTACAACGGCATCAAACCGTTCGGCCGTCAGGTCTGAAACCACGGAGCGCGATGCGATGGCCAACATCATCCGGCGCCCAGCATGCCTTTCTTCAACGATTCATCGGCGGGTTTTTCACCCAGCCAGATGCGCAGCACGGCAGAGAAAAACTCCGCGCCCGGAATCGGATTGCCGCGTGGCTGGCCGTTGACGTTGATGCGAGTGCCGCCCTCGGGCGTGTAGTCGAAGTCAATCGCATCGCCCTTTTTCGCTTCGCCGATCGCTTTCAGGGTCGCTGTCAATGCATCCATCTGCGGCTTCAGCGTTGTCAGCTGGGCTTCGCTCAGGTTGTTCTTCAATCCGTCGTTGAACGAATCGATGAAGCTGTCGGCATCGACATCGCGCAACATTCGCAGCGAAACGCGCCGCGCCCCCTTGTCATTGATCAGCGCCTGGGCATTCGTGCTCTTCTGCGGCACGTACAGCCCGGCCACGTACACCTTGAAAATGGCGCGCCGCCGCAGGCCGACGCCGTTCAGGTTCAGCGTCTGGCCGCCGACCTGCACCGTCGGCTCGAATTTCTGCCCTTCCATCTCGATCGGTTGTGCGTTGATCGACAGCGCGGTCATCGCGGTCAACACGCCGATCGACCCAATCATCAGATTCGCACGCAGCCACTTGGTCATCGATGTCTCCAACGTTGGTTGTCAGCCTACACCGCCACCGGATTCAGCCCCTTCGGCAACGGAAACACAACTTTCTCCTGCACGCCGTCCAGCGGGCGCACGCTGCCGGCGCCGAGCTGCTTCAAGCGCTCGATCAAAGCACTCACCAGCACCTCGGGTGCGGAGGCGCCGGCAGTAACGCCGACCCTGCGGCGACCACGCAGCCACTGCGGATCGAGATGATCCGCGCTGTCGACGAGGTATGCCGGCACCCCGAATCTCTGTGCCACTTCGCGCAGCCGGTTCGAATTGGAGCTGTTCTCGCTGCCCACGACGATCACGACATCGACCTGCGGCGCCAGGAATTTGACCGCGTCCTGGCGGTTCTGTGTTGCGTAGCAGATGTCGGACTTCTTCGGCGCGGCGATGCCGGGAAACCGCCGCTTTAAAGCCTCGATGATCTCGGCCGCATCGTCCAGCGACAAAGTTGTTTGCGTGACGTAGGCCAGCGACTCGGGCGTACTGACCCGCAGCCGGTCCACGTCTGCAACGCTTTCGACGAGATGCATGCCCCCATCGGATTGCCCCATCGTGCCTTCGACTTCCGGATGCCCGAGATGGCCGATCATCACGATCTCGCGCCCGGCAGCGCGCAGCTTCGCCACTTCGACGTGCACCTTGGTGACCAGCGGACACGTCGCGTCGAACACGCGCAACCCGCGTTGTTTCGCGTCGCTCTGCACCGCCTTGGACACTCCGTGGGCCGAGAACACGACGATTCCGCCGGTCGGCACCTGGTCCAGCTCGTCAATGAACACGGCCCCCTGCCGGCGCAGATCGTCGACCACGTATTTGTTGTGCACGATCTCATGCCGAACGTAGATCGGCGCACCATGTACCGCGAGTGCGCGCTGGACGATTTCGATCGCGCGATCGACCCCCGCACAAAAGCCGCGCGGCTGCGCAAGCACCACTTCCATTGCTACGTCGGGGCCGGCGGGGCGATTCATAATTGAGCGTCGATTCTAGTCGAGGTCAATGCGATGGCGATCAAAGACTGGCCTGAAGGCGAGCGTCCGCGCGAACGCCTTCTGGCGAATGGCGCGCAGTCGCTCTCGGACGCCGAATTGCTGGCCGTGTTCCTGCGGATCGGAACAAGAGGGCGATCGGCGATCGATCTCGGGCGCGATGCACTCGCACGTTTCGGCGGGTTAAATGGATTGTTCGCGGCCGATGCCGCTGCGCTCTCGGAAATCAGCGGTTTCGGGCCGGCAAAGTACGCGCAGTTGCAAGCGGTCCTGGAGCTGGCGCGGCGTGCGCTGCAGGAAGATGTCAGGCGCGAAACTCTGCTCTCATCACCCGGCAAGGTACGTGACTATCTGCGGCTGACCCTGGCGCGGCTTGAGCACGAAGTTTTCGTGGTGCTGTATATCGATGCGCAGAACCGGCTGCTTGCGACCGACGAACTGTTTCGCGGCACCTTGACCCAGACCAGTGTGTATCCGCGTGAAGTGGTCAAACGCGCGCTGAAGCACAACGCGGCGGCGGTCATCTTCGCGCACAACCATCCTTCCGGCGTCGCCGAGCCCAGCCGCGCGGATGAGCTGCTGACGGGCAACCTGAAGCAGGCGCTGTCGCTGGTCGACGTCAAGGTGCTCGATCATCTGATCGTTGCCGGCTCGGCCACGGTGTCGTTCGCCGAGCGTGGATTGCTGTAGTGGATCGCGGTGTGGCTCAAGCGCCGGCAAACCCTTATACTGCGCGGCTTTGCGAAATCCGCATCAGGAGTCATTCATGGCACGCGTATGTCAAGTCACCGGCAAACGGCCGATGTCCGGCAACAACGTTTCGCACGCCAATAACCGGACCAAGCGCCGTTTCATGCCGAATCTGCAATACCGGCGCTTCTGGGTCGAAAGCGAAAATCGCTGGGTGCGCTTGCGCATTACCAATGCGGCGCTGCGAACCATCGATAAGAACGGTATCGACACCGTGCTGGCCGATCTCCGCGCACGCGGCGAAATCTAGAAAGGAGCAGCACCATGGCAAAAGGCGCTCGCGAAAAAATCAAGCTCGAGTCTACGGCCGGCACCGGCCACTTTTACACGACGACCAAGAACAAGAAGACGACTCCGGACAAACTGTCATTCAGCAAGTTCGACCCGGTGGCGCGCAAGCACGTTGCTTACAAGGAGATCAAGCTGAAGTAAAGCACGCGACGAAGCGTGTGTGCATAAAAAAGCCCGCGCCGCGGGCTTTTTGCTTTTTTGTTGACGCTGCTTCTATGCGGCCGCGGATCGATAACTGCGCATTCTGAGCGCAGCTTCCTGCAGCGCATGAATTCCGCTCGCTTCGGCGCGGTGAATCCAGTCCTGCAGGTGCGTCAGCATCTGCTCGCGCGACGCCGACGAACGCTCCCAGGTCGCCAGCAGCTCAGTGCGCATCTCCACCAGCGTCTTCATTACCCGGCTTTGCTTCATCAACTCCGATAACGAATGCTGCTCATGCTGCGGCAACTTCGACACATCACCTTTGCGCAAGGCGCGCCTGAGTTTCGCGAAGCGGGCATGCTCGTCGCCGGACAACGCCAGCTTCTGCAACTCCACACGGTGCGCCGCATTCAACGAACGCGCGTATTTGGCAAGCAGATCGTAGCGGTTGGAAATCACGGCCTGCAATGTTTCCAAGTCGATTGCGCGCTTCGGTTCCGCAACCTGCGGTTTTGGGGCGACCCGTAACACCTTTGCGAGACCGAGCGCCTGCAGCGTGCGGATATACACCCAGCCGATGTCGAATTCGTACCACTTGCTCGAAAACTTGGCCGACGTCGGATAAGTGTGATGATTGTTGTGCAGCTCCTCACCACCGATCCAGATGCCCACCGGCACGATGTTGTTGCTGGCATCGGGCGAGTCGAAATTACGATAACCCCACCAGTGACCGATGCCGTTGACAACGCCGGCCGCATGGAACGGGATCCATAGCATCTGCACGCCCCAGATGGCCAGGCCGGCGAATCCGAACAGGACCAGGTTGATCCCGACCAGGATGCCGACGCCCTGCCAGGAAAAACGCGAGAACACATTGCGCTCGATCCAGTCGTCAGGGGTTCCATGGCTGTACCGGGCCAACGTGTCGGCGTTGGTCGCCTCTTGCTGATACAACTCGGCGCCGGTCCAAAGCACCGCGTTGATCCCGCGCGTTTGCGGGCTGTGCGGATCTTCGGTCGTCTCGCATTTGGCGTGATGCTTGCGATGGATTGCCACCCATTCCTTGGTGAGCATCCCGGTCGTCATCCACAGCCATATGCGGAAGAACATCGCGACAGCCGGATGCAGATCGAGGGCGCGGTGCGCCTGGGAACGATGCAGGTAAATCGTGACGCCGGCAATCGTGATGTGCGTCAGGATCAACGCCGCCACGATCAGCTGCCACCCATTGAGCTGTAGCAAGCCGCCGTCCAGAAACTCTAGCAAATACATGTACTTTCCTTGTTATCGCACCAGTCAGACCGCGGGCGCGTCAATCGTTCATATTGTACGCAGCGCCCCCGACTGAAGCGCCCGCGACGGGCGCCTCACCGCCGTTTTTCGGGCGATTGCCCTTCCGGTTGATCGTGCGTCCGCGGCGCAGATGGCGACGGCGCCAGGCTCTCCGGAATCGATGTTATCCGCACGTCGCGCTGCGGGAACGGGATTTCAATGCCTGATTCGCGAAATCTTTTCAAGACGCGCCGCGCGATGTCCGACCGGATCGCCAGACTCCCCGCCTCCGGGTCCCGGATCCAGAAGCCGATCTGAAGATCGATGCCATCGGCGCCGAAGCCGGTAACGAATGAACTGGGGGCGGGCTCGTGCAGCACACGCGGCTGCTCGGTCGCTGACTCAACCAGGATCTGGAGGGCACGATCGACATCGGCGTTATAGGCAATCGACAGCGTTACCTTCACCAGCACCGTGGTATTGCTGTAGGAATGATTGATGACCGGGGACGACACCAGCATTTCGTTCGGCACGATGGTTTCGGTGCCGTCGAGCGCCTTGATCACGGTGTAACGAGCATTGATCTGCGAGACCGCGCCGTAGAACTTGTCGACCGTGATCATGTTGCCGATCGACAAACTGCGGTCAAGAAGGATGATGAATCC